>NZ_JBFRCU010000046.1:0-55157 GCF_052113205.1 Inquilinus sp. YAF38
GCCGGCGCCGCCGCGGACGGGCGGATCTCGGCCCGCGCCGGCGCAGCAGCCGGGCGGCCGAGCGCCGCGCAATCGACGAAACGGTCGCATTCCGACTGGAACAGCGGGTCCATGCGGCGGGCGGGGCCGATGGCGATCACCCGCTTGCCATGACGGCGCAGGCTGCGGACCAGCGGCAGGAAGGCCGCGCTGCCGGTCACCAGCACCACGGTGTCGATGCTGCGATCGAGCAGCGCCAGCTCCATGGCGTCGACCACGAGGCGCAGCGAGGCCGCGTCGCGGCCGGGCTCGATCTCGGTGGTCTGCACCTGGTCGAAGCCGTGGCGATGGGCGACGCCGCGCAGGTCGGACAGCGCTGCCCAGTCGGCATAGGCGATGCGACGGGCCGGGCGGCAGACTGTGCCGAGCCCGCCGAGGATGCGGGCGAGATCCTCCGGCCCATCATCGACCGAGGCGTCGCCCGACAGCGACGCGACATCGAGGAAGACCGCGGCCACCGGCAGCGCCGGGGTGTCCTGGGCAAGCGAGGTATCGTCGGTCATATCGGGTTCTTACTCCCGACCGCGGGTCGGCGCCAAGGGGGGAAGGGCCAAGTTTTAAGCAAGTTTTAGCAGGATGGGGCGTTCACGCCACATCGCCGGAGAGCCGGGCCAGCGCCCGCTGCCGCCCGATCAGCGGCAAGAGGCCTCGCAGCTCCGGACCGTGGTCGAGGCCGGTCAGGGCCAGGCGCAGGGTCAGGAACAGCGGCTTGCCCTTGACCCCGGTGCGGTCGCGCACCGCTGCCGTCCATGCGCCCCAGCTGGTGTCGTCCCAGGGCTCGGGCGGCAGCAGCCCGGCCGCGGCGGACAGCAGCGCCGCATCGGCAACGATCGGCGTCACCGGGCCGGTGACCACCCGCCACCACTCGGCTGCGTCCTCAAGCCGCTGCAGGTTCGGGCGCAGCACCGCCCAGGCCGCCTCGTCGACGGCGCCGAGGCCGAGCGCCGCCAGCCGGTCGCGCACCGCCGCATAGGGCGTCTCGTGCAGGATGCGGCCGTTCAGCCGCTCCRGCTCGGCCGGGTCGAAGCGCGGGATGGTGCGGGAGAATTTGGCGAAGTCGAACTCGGCGACGAGGTCGTCGAGCGAGAGCCGCGGCTCGATCGGGTCGGAGGTACCGAGCTTGGCCAGCAGGCTGGTCACCGCCAGCGGCTCGATCCCCTGTTCCCTTAAGCTGCGCAGCGACAGGCTGCCCAGGCGCTTGGACAGGCCGTGGCCCTCGGCGTCGGCGATCAGCGAGAGATGGGCATAGGCCGGCGGCGCGGCGCCCAGCGCCTCGGCCAGCTGGATGTGCATGGCGGTGTTGGCGACATGGTCCTCGCCGCGCACCACCAGGGTGACGCCCATGTCGATGTCGTCGACCACCGACCCGATGTGATAGAGCGCCCGCCCGTCCTCGCGCACCAGCACCGGGTCGGAGATGTCGCGGCCGTTGAAATGGACCCGGCCGCGGACCTTGTCGTCCCATTCGACCGGCGCGTCGGCCATCCTGAAACGCCAATGCGGGCGGTGCCCTTCCGCCTCGAGCCGAGCCCGGTCGGCATCGGTCAGGGCCAGCGCGGCGCGGTCGTAGAGCGGCGGCAGGCCGCGGGCCAGCAGGCTCTTGCGCTTGAGCTCCAGCTCCTCCGCCGATTCGTAGCAGGGATAGAGCCGGCCGGCCGCCTTCAGCCGGTCCTGCGCCGCCCGGTATCGGTCGGTGCGGTCGGACTGGCGGGCGAAGCCGTCCCAGCCGAGGCCGAGCCAGCGCAGATCCTGCTCGATCGCCGCGGCGAATTCGGCGCTGCCCCGCTCGGTGTCGGTGTCGTCGAGCCGCAGCAGGAAGTGCCCGCCCGTGGCGCGGGCGGCGAGCCAGCAGACCAGGGCGGTGCGGACGTTGCCGACATGCAGCAGGCCGGTCGGGCTCGGGGCGAAGCGGGTGACGATCGGGGCGGAGGTCGGCAGGTCGGTCATGGGCGGGGAGATAGCACGATCCGGCCGGGAACGGAAAAGGCCCGGAACCCCGGGCCTTTCCATCGCGGACTGCAGGGATCAGGCGTCGGCGGCGATCACTCCTCGCCGCTGCCGCCATCCTCCGACCCGCCGGAGGTCATCATGCGGTCGGAGACCAGCCCGGCATTGCCCCGGATCTTGGCCTCGACCGACTTCGCCATCTCCGGGTTGTCGCGCAGGAAGACCTTGGCGTTCTCGCGGCCCTGGCCGATGCGCTGGCCGTCATAGGAGAACCAGGCACCCGACTTCTCCACCACCCCGGCCTGGACGCCAAGGTCCAGCAGCTCGCCGGTCTTCGAGATGCCTTCGCCATACATGATGTCGAATTCGACGGCGCGGAACGGCGGCGCCATCTTGTTCTTCACCACCTTCACCCGGGTCTGGTTGCCGGTGACGGTCTCGCGGTCCTTGATCGCGCCGATGCGGCGGATATCGAGCCGGATCGAGGAGTAGAACTTCAGCGCGTTGCCGCCCGTCGTCGTCTCCGGATTGCCGAACATTACGCCGATCTTCAGCCGGATCTGGTTGATGAAGATGACCAGGGAGTTGGACTTCGAGATCGAGCCGGTGAGCTTGCGCATCGCCTGGCTCATCAGCCGGGCCTGCAGGCCGGGCTGGCTGTCGCCCATCTCGCCCTCGAGCTCGGCCCGCGGCACCAGCGCCGCCACCGAATCGATGACGATCACGTCGATCGCGCCGGAGCGGACCAGCGTGTCGGTGATCTCCAGCGCCTGTTCGCCGGCATCGGGCTGCGAGATCAGCAGCTCGTCGATGTTGACCCCCAGCTTGCGGGCATAGGTCGGGTCCAGCGCATGCTCGGCGTCGATATAGGCGCAGGTGCCGCCGGCCTTCTGCGCCTCGGCCACGGCATGCAGCGCCAGCGTGGTCTTGCCCGAGCTTTCCGGCCCGTAGATCTCGATGATCCGGCCCTTCGGCAGGCCGCCGATGCCGAGCGCGATGTCGAGGCCCAGCGACCCGGTCGAGATCACCTCCGCATCGACCTGGGGCCGCGCCCCGAGCTTCATCACCGACCCCTTGCCGAAGGCGCGTTCGATCTGGGTCAGGGCGGCTTCCAGCGCCTTGGTCTTGTCCATCGGGGCTCTTTCCACAACGCGGAGAGTCGGGGTCGACATCACCAGTCCCTTCCAGTTGCATGGCGCCATACGCCGCGTCAATGCAGCTCTTGTACACGTTTTGTTCGCACCAAGCAAGAGCCGGAGCGAGAGGCGCCTTTCGCGGCCGCGGCTTCGCAAGCAGGATCAATCCGCTTCGGGCTAACAAGAGCCCGGGAGAACGAACCGATGCCGAAGGACGCCACCCTCGACCGCCACCTCGCCCGCATCCAGCGGGTGATCGACCACATCGCCGCCCATCTCGACGACCCGGTCGACCTGGACCGGCTGGCGGAGGTGGCCTGCTTCTCGCCCTACCACTTCCACCGGGCCTACCGGTACCTGCTGGGCGAGACGGTGGCGGATACGGTGCGCCGGCTGCGCCTGCACCGCGCCGCCGGCACCCTGCTGGAGAGCGAGACGGCGGTGGCCCGCATCGCCCGACGGGCGGGGTACGGCAGCACCGCCGCCTTCAGCCGCGCCTTCGCCGGCCGCTACGGCCGCCCGCCGGGGGCCTATCGCGGCACGCGCCGGTCGTTCCCCTTCGACTCACCTGAAGGAGAGACAGCCATGCCCGACGTGACCTACCGCACCCTGGCGCCGATTCGCGTCGCCGCCATCCGCCACACCGGCCCCTATATGGAGGTCGGCCGCAGCTTCGACATCCTGATGTCCTGGGCCCGCGCCCGCCAGCTGCTGCGCCCGGGCGCCCGCAGCCTGGGCATCTATTACGACGACCCGGCGGCGACGCCGCCCGCCGTGCTCCGGTCCGACGCCTGCCTGGAGGTCCCGGAAGGTGTGACGGGCGAGGGTGAGGTCGTCCTTCGCACCGTCGCCGGCGGGCCGCACGCGGTGCTGCGCCACACCGGCCCCTATGCCGAGCTGGAGCGGTCCTATGCCTGGCTGTACCGGACCTGGCTGCCGACCAGCGGCGCCGATCCGGCGGAGGCGCCGATCTTCGAGGAGTATCTGAACGATCCGCGCAGCACGCCGGCCGCGGAGCTGGTCACCGACATCCACCTGCCGGTCCGGGCGATTCCGGACGGCCGCGGCTGACAACGCCAGAAGGCCGGATCAGACGATGATCCGGCCTTCCGCACTCATGCAATCGAACCTCAGAACGGGTAGACGTCGCCGGTCGGCAGCCGGTCCACCGCCAGCGGCAGCGTGGCGTTGGGCTTGCAGGTCACCGCCCGACGCCAGCTCGGCTCCGCGGCGGTGGCGTAGGAGCCTTCGGGATACGGGCCCGGGGCCTCCGCCGAGACCGGGTTCGGGCCGGTCGGCACGTTGACCACCTCGTAGGACGGCACGCGCTGCGGCTGCTCGCCGGCCGCCACCGGGACGGCGGCGAAGGGGATGTAGGTGTCATCCGACTGGTCCGCGACCGACGATCCCTTCGCGTGGCGGGCGGCGCGGCGGTCGCGCGCCGAGGACACCGGAGCCATGGCCACGACCGGCCCCTGGAATCGCGCCGCCGCGGCGGGCGGCACGGTGTAGGGCTGCCCCGGCGCGGCCGAGGCGGCCGGCACGGACGAGGCCGCCGGCACGGACGAGGCCGCCGGCACGAAAGCAGGAGCCACGACCGGCGTCAGCGCGACCGGCTGGCCCGGCGCCGCCGCTTCGGCCGGATAGCAGTTCGGCACCGGCAGGCACTGGAAGGTCGCCCCCTTGCGGCCCTCGACCACGTCCTCGACCTTGAACACGGCCAGGCGGTTGATCTGGGCGCATTGCGCGTTGGCGTAGATGGCGGCCTGGTCCGCACTGTTGATGAAACCCGCATAGTCGACGCGAGTCTCCTTCGGCGTCACCGGATCGATCCCGCAGCCCGAGACGGCGAGAACGGCGGCGAAAAGCGCTGCGCCACGAAGCATCGAATACCCTCGATCTGAAAGCCCCTCGCCGCCACCCTAACACGGACACGCAGCGAGGCGGAGACGAGAACGGCGCCTTCCATCAAAGATGGAATCACGCGGCGGCGAGGACACGCCTTTCGGCCGAGACCGCAGACGACAACGGCGCCTTTCGGCGCCGTAGGGATCGGTCAATCGTCGCGGTGGGTGCGTTCCAGCCGCTCGTGGCGCTCCTGCGCCTCGAGGCTGAGGGTCACGGTCGGCCGCGCCTCCAGCCGCTTGACGCCGATCGGCTCGCCCGTCTCCTCGCAGAAGCCGTAGGAGCCGTCCTCGATCCGCCGCATCGCGGAGTCGATCTTGGACAGGAGCTTGCGCTCGCGGTCGCGGATCCTGAGCTCGAGCGAACGGTCGGTCTCCGCGGAGGCCCGATCGGTCAGATCCGGCTCCTGGATGCCGCCATCCTGCAGGCTGCTCAGGGTCGCGTTGGATTCGGCGAGAAGGTCGGCCCGCCACTTCAGAAGCTTGCGCCGGAAATACTCCAGCATCATCGGATTCATGAAGTCTTCATCATCCGACGGCCGATAATCCGGGGGCAGAAGCATCGCTGTCATCGCAACAACCACTCACTGTCTGACGTGCCGGCCTTCGTCCGAGCCTGGGCGGCGCGGAGTATAGGGAGACGCCGGAACGGAAACAATCGAAACGATGCGCGGATCGTGTTTTATAACCCGCTGATTTTATTGGACTTTTAACGACCGCACAAGATCCGTCGCCCCCGGACGCCGCTTCGCCTCGCAGCATCGGGGTGCCGCAGCGGCCCACCGGATCAGGGCCGGTCGGGCACATTGCGGCATGCGGCGCCCTGATAGCGCCGAACGGGTCAGGAACGCAAGGGGATCAGAGTGTGGCGGCGATCCGAGCGGCCATGCACCGGGCGAAGAGCGGCGCTGAACGGATCTTTCAGGGGCAGGTCGGTCGCCCTGGAAAAGCCCGATCCGGCGCGCGACAGTGCAACGAGAGCCGACTGCCGGGAGCCGATCGTGACCACCGCCTTCACTACCCTTTTTCTCGGCCTGGCCGCTTTGCTCGCCCCGCTGGCCGGCGCCTCGGCCAATGATTCGACGGCCGAGCTGGCCGCCGGCGGGCTGGTCCTGACCAGGACCGCGGACATCGAGATGCGGTCCGAGGACCTGTATGTCTCGGCCAAGGAGATCCGGGTCGGCTATCGTTTCTTCAACCGCGCGGCGCAGGACCGGACGGTGACCGTCGCCTTCCCGATGCCGGACGTCACGCTCGACTTCATCGACGGCATGACCGCCGTGCCGCATCCCGGCAGCGAGAACTTCCTGGACTTCTCGACCAAGGCCGACGGCAAGCCGGTGGCGACCGAGGTCGAGATCAAGGCCTTCGGCAACGGCGTCGACCAGACGGCGCTGCTGCGCAAGCTGGGCGTGCCGATGTATCCCGACGCCGATTATGACGGGCTGACGGCGCTGCCCAAAGCCAAGCGGGACGAGTTGATCGGGCTCGGCCTCGCCGCCGTCAACGAATTCGATTCCGGCAAGGGCTGGGAGCAGCATGTCGTCCCGATGTGGACGCTGAAGACCACTTACCATTTCCAGCAGACCTTCCCCGCCGGACGCGAGGTGGTGATCGAGCACCGCTACACGCCCGGCACCGGCGAAAGCGTCGGGTCGGTCGTGGGTTCTTCCTATGCCGTCGGCACCCCCGAATATGCGGACGATTTGCGGACCTACTGCATCGACCAGGGCTTCCTCGCCGCGGTCGGGCGGGCGAAGGCCAAGGCGGGCCAGGACGGCATGCCGTTCAGCGAGCAGCGGGTCTCCTACATCCTGACCACCGGAGCCAATTGGGCGGCGCCGATCAAGGACTTTCGGCTGGTAATCGACAAGGGTGACGCCAAGAATCTGGTCAGCTTCTGCGCCGACGGGGTGAAGAAGATCTCGCCGACCCAGTTCGAGGTGCGGAAGACCGACTTCACCCCCGGCGCGGAGCTCAACGTGCTGATCCTGCGGCCGATTCCGCCTCAGTAAAACAGGTGCCTACAGCCGCCAGAGCGCGTCGCGCCGTTCCAGCATCTTCCGCCGCTGCTCGGCGGAAAGCTTGGGCATGATCTCCAGGATCGTTCCCTGCACCACGCCGCGCAGCTGCTTGAATTCGTCGCTCATCGCCGTCAGCGCCGCGGCCACCTTGTCGGGATCATAGGGCTCGGCCGACAACACCTCGTTCACCGCCGCGCGCTGCCGGCGCAGCTCGTCCAGGAGCGGCTTGGCCTCGGCCCGGCGCTGGTCGAGCAACTGCCCCAGCGTGGTCCGGTCGGGCTCCGGCAGGGTGGCGACGGCCTCGGCCAGCGCCGACGGGCCGGACCGCGAATCCGATCGCCACAGCCAGGTGCCGATGACGCCGAGCAGCAGGAGGTTGAGCGCGAGCGAGGCGATGAGCGCCCAGCGCCACGAGCGTGCGGTCACGGCGTTCCTCCGAAGGGCGACGTGTCGTCCGCCAGGGCATAGCCCAGGGTCGACGACCAGTCGTCGTCATTGGCCTGCACCGTGGGCACCATGGCGCCCAGATACACGCCCACCACCAGCGCCGCGGCGAAGGCCACCGCCGGCCGCCAGGACAGGATCTCCGCAATCCAGCGGCGCGGCCGCGGCGCCGCGTCGAGGATGCGGCCGAGAATCGCCGCCGAGGGCGGCGCGACGCGCAGGTCGTTGAGGACGGCCGCGACCGCCCGGGCATCGGCCATGGCGGATCGCGCCTCGGCCGACGCCGAAAGCAGCGCCTCAGCCCCGTCCTGATCGGAGGCGGGCCATCGGTCGATCACCGGGCCGTGCCCGTCGAGCAGATCGAGGAACCGATCGAGCGTCATCTCGGCCATGTCACACCTCTCCCATCAGATCGGCCCGTTCCGCCGCCAGGGCCTGGCGCAGGGCGCGCCGGCCGCGCGCCAGGAGCGATTCCACCGCCTCGACCCCGACCCCCAGGGTCTCGCCGATCTCACGATTGCCCTGGCCCTCGTAGTGGCTGAGCAGGATCGCCGCGCGCTGCCGCTCGGGCAGTTGGGCCAGCGCCTCGGCGACCCGGCGAGAGACCCGGGCGCGCTGCAGCCCGGCTTCGGCGCCGGCGGCCGGGTCCGGCGGTTCCGGCACCGCGTCGAGCGCGACCGAAGGCTGCCGCCGCAACCGGTCGATCGACCGGTTGTAGGTGACGCGGGTGAGCCAGGTCGAGACCGTGGCGCTGCCGTCCGGCCGCCAGCGCCCGGCCTCCTTCCACAGCGCCAGGAACGCGTCCTGGGCCACGTCCTCGGCGTCGGCGCGGCTGCCCAGCATGCGCTGGGCGAAGGCGAGCAGGCGTCCGAGATGCCGGTCGACCAGGCGGCGGCAGGCGGCGGCGTCTCCCGCCGCCACCGCCGCCACCAGGGCATCGTCGCTCTCGGCCACGCTTCAGTTGCGGTGAGTCTTGAGGTCATCGATCGAAAGCACACCCGTCTTCCCGGTGTCGCGGCGGTCGAAGCGGGCCAGAGCCGGCGCCTCGAATTCAGCCGCGGTCACCTTGCCGTCCTTGTCCGCATCGAGCTTGTCGAAGCGCTGTTCCAGGCGGGGGCGTATCTTCGCGATCATGGCGTCGACATACTGCTCCTTGGTCAGCGCCCCGTCACCCGCCGTGTCGAGCCCTTTGAACCGCGCCTCGGACCAGGCCAGGACCTCCGTCCGCTCGATCTTGCCGTCCTTGTTGGTGTCGAGCTGGCGGAAGAAGCCGCCGCGCCAGCCGCCTTCGGGCGCGCCCTGGGCGGCCGCCATGGCGGTGCCGGCGACGAGGGCGACAAGCGCGGAACCGACAATCCACTTCGTCTTCATGATGCTCTCGGCTTTGCGCACCACCAGGGTGCCCGATGTCCCCTTCACGCCGCAGCCGCCGGGTTCCGTCGCATGTCGGACTCGCCGACGCTTGCGCGACCCCGGGACTTGGCCCACCTCTTGTGCAGATGCCGTTCCGCAACCGGGCGATGCCATGGCCGACTTCACCTTCCTGGACCGCGACGTCCTGCGCCTGACCGGCGAGGACCGGACTGCCTTCCTGCAGGGGCTCGTGTCCAACGACATGCGCAAGGTGGCGCCGGACCGCGCCGTCTTCGCCGCCTTCCTGACGCCGCAGGGCAAGTATCTGCACGATTTCCACGTGGTCGCGCTGGGCGATGCCTGGCTGATCGACTGCGAGGCCGGGCGCGGCGCCGACCTGTTCCGGCGGTTGCGGATGTACAAGCTGCGCTCCAAGGTCGAGCTGGCCGACGTCACCGCCGACTGGGCGGTGGCGGCGATCCCCGGCGAGGCCCTCGATCTGCCGAATGAGCCGGGGGCCGCGCGCCCCCTGGCCGACGGCGTGATCCATGTCGACGCCCGGACGGCGGCGCTCGGCGCCCGGGCACTGCTGCCGAGGGCGACCGCCATGGCCGCGCTGGCGGGCCTGACCGAGACCGGCCCGGAGGCCTGGGACCGGCTGCGCCTGACCCTCGGCGTGCCCGACGGCAGCCGCGACCTGGTGCCGGAGAAGACGGTGCTGCTGGAGGCGAATTACGATTCGCTGAACGCCATCGCCTGGGACAAGGGCTGCTATATGGGCCAGGAGCTGACCGCCCGCACCCGCTATCGTGGCCTGTTGAAGAAGCGGCTGGCGCCGGTGCTGCTGGACGGCCCGGCGCCGGAGCCCGGCACCCCGATCCTGCGCGACGGCCGCGAGGCCGGCGAGATGCGGTCGAGCCGTGACGGCATCGGCCTGGCGCTGCTGCGGCTGGAGGCGTTGGAGGGCGACTCGGGACCGCTGCTGGCCGGCGACACATCGGTCCGCCCTGCGACCCCGGCTGGAAAGGCGGCCTGACCGCTCCGCGCGCTGGCGACTCACCCCGGCTGCATGGTTTCCTATCCCTTGCGGCGCATTTTCGCCGCGAGGGGGAGTCCATCATGCGCATCTTCGCTGTCATCGGCCTGTTGCTGTGGGCCGCCGCCGCCGGCGCTGCCGAGCCGGCGCTGGACCTGACCATCGGCGGCGAGACCCGCCACTTCACCCGCGACCAGCTGCTGGCCCGGCCGGACGCCGCCACCATCGAGGTGGCAAAGGACGCCGTCTATGGCCGCGCCATGACCTACCGCGCCGTGCCGGTGGCGGGGCTGATCGCCGGGCTGACGCCGCCGCCCGACACCGTGATCGAGGCGGTGGCGACGGACGGCTACGCGGCGCAGCTGCCGGTCGACCTGCTTCTCAACTCCGACCCGAAGCTGGTGATCGCCTGGGTGGCGATCGAGCCGGCGGATGCCCCCTGGCCCGCCCTGCCGGAGAAGACGGTCAGCGCCGGCCCGTTCTACCTGGTGTGGAGCGGCGACCAGGCGGCGACGGTGCGCAGCGAGCAATGGCCGTACCAGATGGCGAAGCTGGCGACCCAGCCCTCCCCCGCCGCGCGCTGGCCGGAGCTGGCGGTCGACCCGGCCCTGCCGGCCGCCGACCCGATCCGCAGCGGCCAGACGCTGTTCGTCACCCAATGCCTGGTCTGCCACAAGTTCAGCGGCGCCGGATCGGCCGATATCGGGCCCGACCTGAACCGGCCGATGAACCCGACCCAGTATCTTGCGCCGGCGGCGCTGCACGCGCTGATCCGCGACCCGGCCGCGGTGCGCGACTGGCCGGACCGCAAGATGCAGGGCTTCACGCCGGACCAGATGAGCGACCGCGAGATCGACCAGGTCATCGCCTATCTCCGCCATATGGCCGGGCGGAAGAGCTGAAGACAGTCCCTTCCCCGTTTCCGCCGGGGCCGGATCTGCTCTAGGGTCGTCCCAACCCGCGCTTCCCAGAGGATTCTTCCCGTGAGCACGCTCGACCAGGTCCTGTCGGCGATCGACGCCGGCCTCGATTCCAGCCTCGACCGGCTGATGGCGTTCCTGCGCCTGCAGAGCATCTCGACCGACCCCGCCTACAAGGCGCAGTGCCGCGCCGCGGCGGAATGGCTCGCGGCCGACCTGGCCGATGCCGGCATCGCCGCCGAGGTGCGCCCGACCACCGGCCATCCGATGGTGGTCGGCCACGCCGTCGCGGCCGGCGCCGGCCCGTCGGTGCTGTTCTACGGCCACTACGACGTCCAGCCGGTCGACCCGCTGGAGCTGTGGCACGCCCCGCCCTTCGAGCCGCGGATCGAGACCGGCGCCGATGGGGTGAAGCGCATCCGCGCCCGCGGCGCGTCGGACGACAAGGGCCAGTTGATGACCTTTGTCGAGGCCTGCCGCGCCTGGAAGGCCGTCACCGGGTCGCTGCCGCTGCCGATCACCGTGTTCTTCGAGGGCGAGGAGGAATCGGGCAGCCCCAGCCTGAACCCGTTCCTGGAGGCGAACCGCGAGGAGCTGTCCAAGGACCTGGCGCTGATCTGCGACACCGGCATGTGGGACCCGAAAACGCCGGCGATCACCACCAGCCTGCGCGGCATGGTCTATGAGCAGGTGACGATCACCGCGGCCAATCGCGACCTGCATTCCGGCATCTATGGTGGCTCCGCCCGCAACCCGATCCATGTGCTGACCCGGATCCTGGCCGACCTGCGCGACGATGACGGCCGCATCACCGTGCCCGGCTTCTATGACGGCGTGCACGAGGCGCCGACCCAGCTGAAGGCGCAGTGGCAGTCGATGGGCTTCGACGAGGCCGAATCGCTGCGCCAGATCGGGCTGTCGGTCCCGGCCGGCGAGCGCGACCGCGCGCCCCTGGAGCGGCTATGGGCGCGGCCGACCTGCGACGTCAACGGCATCTGGGGCGGCTATACCGGCGAGGGCGCCAAGACGGTGATCCCGTCCAAGGCCTTCGCCAAGGTGTCGTTCCGGCTGGTCGGCGACCAGGACCCGGCGAAGATCCGCGACGCCTTCCACGAGTTCGTGACGTCCCGCCTGCCGGCCGACTGCTCGGCCGAGTTCTGGTCGCGCGACGGCAGCCCTGCCCTGTCGCTGGCGATCGACAGCCCGGCCCTGACCCGCGCCCGCGCGGCGCTGCAGGACGAATGGGGCCGGCCGGCGATGCTGATCGGCTCCGGCGGCTCGATCCCGGTGGTCGGGTCGTTCAAGAGCATCCTGGGCATGGATTCGGTGATGGTCGGCTACGGGCTGGACGACGACCAGATCCACAGCCCGAACGAGAAATACGACCTGACCAGCTTCCACAAGGGCATCCGCTCCTGGGCCCGGATCCTGGCGGCGCTGGCGGAGAAGTAGGGCCGGCGGTTCCTTCTTTCACTGTCATGCCCGGGCTTGACCCACAGCTGTTCGGTTTAGAAAAACCTGCGTCCGAAGCGTGTTTTCTTAAATCGCCTTCTATTTTTATTGTCATCCTCGGGCTTGACCCGAGGATCCAGGGGCTGTCGAAGCAGTTCTCGGTGGCCCCTGGATTGCCGGGTCAAGCCCGGCAATGACAGCAAGAGAGGGCGGGTGTCGTTCCCTACCCCGCCCTACCCCAAATGGAAGCTGGCCATGGCGGCGATGCGTCCCCGGTCGCTCGGGTGGCGGTCGCCGCCGCGGCGCATGTGGCGCAGCCGGCGCAGCTCCGACACGCCGCTATGATGCAGATGGTCGAGCATCGCTGCATGGCTGGAGGGCACGGTGATCGTCATCGGCCCGACCGGCGCCAGGACGGAGAGCGCCGCGACCAGGGCCGCCGCGGTCTTCTGGTCCTCGGCCAGCACCGGGCCGACCCGGTCCGGGTGGCGCAGCCCGTAGCCGACCACGCGCCCGTCGCGGCGGCAGACCACCCCATCGGGATATTCGCGAAACAGCTCCCGGAGCCCGGTCGTACGGTCGGCGCCGAACACCGCCGCATCATAGGCCGCGACATCCGGCAGGTCGGACTCCGCCATCGGCGCCAGGCCGGGCACCGGCGGCGCCTCGACCGGGCCTTTCGCCTCCAGCACCACCGAGGCGTCGACATCGACGAAGCCAAGCCTTTCATACAGCGGCGCGCCGAAGGGCGAGGCGTCGAGCAGGATCACGCGGTCGGCCGGCACCGGGGCCAGCGCCGCCTCGACGATGCGGCGGCCGAAGCCGCGGCCCTGCATCGCCGGGTCGGTGCCGACCACGCCGAGATAGGCCACCCGGCCGTAATCGACCACCGCCGCCCCGGCCCGCAGCACCCCGTCCGCCTCCAGCACATGGATCGCGGCATTGGGCATGCGCGACAGCCGGGCGATGGTCGGCCCGAACCGCGGATTGCCGAAGGCCGCGCCCATCAGCGCCGTCAGCTCCGCCTCCTCGCCCGGCCGCATCCGCCGGCACATCATCCGACCGCCACCAGCACGGCGCCGCCGCCGATCAGCGCCACGCCCAGCCAGGCCAGCCCGGACAGCGTCTCGCCCAGGACGATCGCGCCGAACACCGCCACCAGCACGACGCTGAGCTTGTCGATCGGCGCCACCTGCCCTGCCTGGCCGAGCTTGAGCGCCCGGAAGTAGCAGAGCCAGGACGCCCCGGTGGCCAGGCCGGACAGCACCAGGAACAGCCAGGTCCGGTCGGAGATCGAGGAGACCGGCTGGAACTGCCCGCTGGCGGCGACGATGCCGCCGATCGCCACCAGGATGACGACCGTGCGGATGAAGGTGGCGAGGTCGGAGTTGATCGCCTCGATGCCGATCTTGGCGAAGATCGCGGTCAGGGCGGCGAAGACGGCGGAGAGCAGCGCCCAGAACTGCCAGGAGGAGAGAAGGTTCATGCTCGACTCGCTGCAGGAGACCCGACCAGCTTGGCCCCGATCCCAAGGGCAGCGGAAGGGGCCGCGGCCACGCGCCTGCCATGCCCGGGCCGACGCATGGCGCTTGCGGCTGCCGGGCGGGATGGTTATTTTCAAAGCATGGACTTTGACAATGATCCTTCCCGGGAGCCGGCGACGGCGGCGGAGCGGCTGCTCCTGCTGCTGAAGACGCGCGGCGGCCAGAGCGCCGCGGCGCTCGGCGCCGCGCTCGGCACCACCGGGGAGGCGGCGCGGCAGCAGCTGGTCAAGCTGGCCGAATCCGGGCTGGTCGAGTCGGCGCCGCAGCGCGCCGGGGTCGGCCGGCCGGTCCAGCTCTGGTCCCTCACCGCCGCCGGCCACGCCCGCTTCCCGGACGGCCATGCCGAGATGGTGGCCGGGCTGATCGCCGGCGTCCGGCGCGAGCTGGGCGAGGCGGCGCTGAACCGGCTGATCGCCGCGCGCGAGGCCGAGACCTTCGCCCGCTATGCCGACGCGGTGACGGGCACGGCGACCCTGCGCGACCGCATTGCCGCCCTGGCTGGCCTTCGCACCCGCGAGGGCTACATGGCTGGGTGGGAGGAAGACGAAAACGGCTTCCTTCTGGTCGAGAATCATTGTCCGATCTGCGCCGCGGCGGCGGCCTGCCAGGGCTTCTGCCGCTCCGAGCTCGACTTGTTCCGCCGCGTGCTCGGGCCGGAGGCCCGGGTGGAGCGCACGGAGCACATCCAGGCGGGGGCGCGCCGTTGCGCCTACCGCATCCTTCCACACCCAAGCCGATCAGAAAGTGAGCACCACCATGGCGTTTGAACTTCCCCAGCTGCCCTACTCGCAGAACGCCCTCGCCGAGCGCGGCATGTGCCAGGAGACGCTGGAGCTGCATCACGGCAAGCACCATCAGGCCTATGTCACGGCGCTGAACGGCTTCGTCGAGAAGGACGATTCGCTGAAGGGCAAGTCGCTCGAGGAGATCGTCGCCTTCGCCTACGGCAAGGACAACCTGGCCCCGGTGTTCAACAATGCCGGCCAGCATTGGAACCACATCCTGTTCTGGCAGAACCTGTCGCCGAAGGGCGGCGCCATCCCGGGCGCGCTCGAGAAGAAGATCACCGATGATCTCGGCGGCGTGCAGGCCTTCAAGGACGCCTTCAAGGCGGCCGCGATCGGCCAGTTCGGCTCCGGCTGGGCCTGGCTGGTGCTGGGCAAGGACGGCAAGCTGAAGATCACCAAGACCCCGAACGGCTCCAACCCGCTCGCCACCGGCGAGGGCAAGGTGCTGCTCGGCCTCGACGTGTGGGAGCACAGCTACTACCTGGACTTCCGCAACCGCCGGCCGGACTACGCCCAGAACTTCCTCGACAAGCTCGCCAACTACGAGTTCGCCGAGGCCCAGCTCAAGGCCGCCTGACGCCGACCCCGCCCGCCGGTCCGGCTTCCGCTACGGGAGCCGGGCCGGCGGGCGGCCTTTTTCCGACGGCCCTCAGGGACAGACCTTGGTCGCGCGCACATCGCTTCGCCTCAACCCGGACCCGCGGCACCCGCCGGCGGTTCCCCGCGACCGTTTCGCCGAGGCGCTGTCGCGCCTGACCGCGACCATCTGCGTGGTGGCGGCGGCCGAACCCGACGGCACCCGGCACGGCCGCACCGCCACCGCGGTGATGTCGCTGGCCGCCGACCCGCCGACCATGCTGGTCTCGATCGACCGCACCAGCGCCATGGCCGGGGTGATCGAGGCCACCGAAGGCTTCTCCGTCGCCATGCTGGCCGAGCATCAGGACGAGGTCGCCGACGCCTTCGCCGGCAAGCTGCCGATCGCCCGCTCCGAGCGCTTCACCCGCGGCACCTGGTCCGCCTGGCCCTCCGGCCGGCCGAAGCTGGAGGGCGCGGTCGCCGTGATCGATTGTCACCTGATCGGCCTGACCGAGGTGTCGACCCACATCCTGTTCGTAGGCCTCGTCACCGGGGTCGAGACCCGCGACGCCTCCCCTCTGCTGTGGAGCCTGCGCCGCTACGCCGGCGTCGCCGCTCGCCCGGCCGCAACGCCCGGGGTGGACGAGGACTGAGCGCGTCCAGGTTGTGCTCCTAGAGCAGACCTTCAGTGGCTAGCCCGGCGCCAGCGAGAGCGCCGTGTTGTCTGGGATCAGGGCTTCCTCAGCATCGCCGAGCATGCGCTGATCCTCCAGGTCTCACCGCCGACAGTGCCGACCCTTCGCCTAGTCCATTTCGGCGGCCTAGGGCCTCAGGCCAACTCTGTATCGGTCGAGCATTGCGCCCAGCCAATCAGCCTCGATCATCGGCCCGCCGGCAGCGCTGCTCAGTAACTTCGCCTCAGCCCGATCGAAAAGCGCGATGCTGCGCTGCTCGTTGTCGTGACGGCACAGGTACGCGATGCCATCCACCTGATCCGGATGCTCAAAAACCTCGCGCGCAAAGGCTTGGGTATCGGCATAGTTTGTTTCGGGCGTCGCACTGATCAATGCAGTGAGTCCAAGCGGGACGAGACCCTTTCCGTATGCTTCCAACAGCCGCACAGGTCCCAGCAGCACCTCAGAAATTCGCCGCTCCGCCAGCTGGCCCTGTGACAGAAGTGTCGCATCCGGCCCTCGGAGGCAGGTTTCGACGAATGCCGCCTCTCGGCTCCCGCCGAGATACAGAACGCCGAAGCGTCCTTCGGGATCGTCAAACCGGTGCTTCTGCCCGCGACCAAAATACCGATAATCGTGCTGAAGCGAATGACACCGGTAGACCGGCCCTTCGAAGGGCACGACTGGAAGGTGCGCCGGCAGCGGCATCAGTAGCGCCTCATGCCGGCACGTGCTCTCCATACTCCTCCGCTGCCCGAAGAACCGGATCAACGTCGCCACGATCGAGCAGATCGACCGGCCGCTGCGATCCAAGACGGCTATCCCTCGTCAGCAACCAATGCAGCTTGATGAAGGGATCGCCTACTTTGAGCCGCCCCAGGACCGCTGGAAGGTGCGGCCGCACTGCGGGGCGCGTGAGCTGGAACGCCGGAAAGCGATAATTGCCCTCGTTGTCAGGCACCGAAAGAAGTTTCCCCGATTGGACCTGTTTGTGCACGGCCTGGGGGGATATCCCGAGATGTTGGGCCACCTCTCGCGTTGAGTAGGTCCCGCCAGCCTCTTCGAGGTCTCGCTCAACCATCTCCCGACCGCGTTTCAAAGCGCGAAGGATGGCGTCACTCCGCGCTTGCGGTCGAAAAGCCTCCGGACGCACTTTCGGAAGCGCCTCGACATCGGGCTCAGAGAAAACCGGAATGAGGCTGAAAGCGAACTCCTTCCCGCCCCTTGGGGGCCGGATAGTGATGATGCCGGCTTCCGCCAACTCACGAACTTTCGAAACGTGGATATTCCCGTGGGCCTCGACTGGCCCTCTGATCTCCACCTGTGCAGCGGATCCTCTACGGTGATAAGCAAGCTTCTGCTTTCGAATACGCAAGGGGGGCTTGGGTTCGCCCGGCTTGCTAGCCGAGATCAAGTGACGCGTCTGCCGGCTCACGCTAAGCTTCTGCAGAGCCTCCTTCACCCCTTGTGGCATAGGTACCAAAACCGCGTCCTTGCCGCTCCGCCGCAGTCTTTCTACCAATTCGTCAGCAGCTTCATCGGCCTCGCTCTTGAGTTCGACGCCTAGGTGGCGCGCTAGACTGCGAGCTGCTACCGACCAAGCATCGCGGCGGGAGCCGCGCTCATTTTCAGGGTTGCCCATGAGATAAAAATGGGTCCAGTTGATCTGGTTGTCAACCGCATCAACCAGCTAAGGCTTTGCCGCCTTTTGTCCGGGTCGCACATTAGGCAGGACGCCATTGCGCCCTGCCAGATGGATCGCCAACTCAGGCATGCCTGACCCCTTCCGTTGGGGCACCTGCCGACACGCTCTTGCACAACCGGTCACCTCGGCCTCTCTCCCAGTGCCAGACGCCTTCTAAACGTCTATCCGTGAAACGAACCCCAGGATACCAATACCCCAATACACGTTTCTGTCTCGCTGACCATCATTGTAGATCACTTGTCTCCATTCGCTTGGCGGCGTCAGGTTTTTCAAGCAAACAAAGCCACATTGCATTTCGGCCGGCATTCTCTCCGCTTCCGAGGTCAGTCTCGAAAACGTAGCTATCAGTTTACTTCTATCTTCATGCACCGCATCGAAGCAGGTGATTCCGCAACTGATGGACCCATTCCTGCTAATCGGCTCATTTACCGCCCTGACACATCTCTTGAAATCCAATATGATGCCGTCATAGTCAACCATTCCATTGCGATTGAACTTTTTCACTTCGATGACATAGGCCGGTTTGCTTTGCTCTTCATAAAGCATGTCGATCTTAATATCGAACTGGGGAGAGCGGCCTATCGAATTCTCTCGAAAACGAAGGCTAGGTCTGCCGCGACCAACAGCGCCGGCATCCAATAATGTGCCACGCACAGCCGCCTCCATGACGACCTCGCTAAATCTCGCGGACAGCGCCCCGACGATAAACTGTTGTATCTCTCGCTCATAGCAATATGAAATTCGCTCGCCTTGCTTCTCAAACCTGCGGCCACTGAGGAATCCGGATTCGATAAATGTCGATATTTTATCCAGAACGTTATTTCCAATCAGAAATTTTCTCAGGATAGCATTATTTATTACAGAATTTCGCACTGAGTCAAATCTATTTGGCTGATAGTATTTTAACCACCTAGCATAGCAATCTGGACACATTCCGTTTATACGCTCCGTATCACAATACATTCTGTCGTCGACGGAGAAAATATTTAGTCTACCCTTGGATTTATCCATGATTCGACGCCCCGACACTAGAAGATGAGCGTATTGATTTAGTAGTTAACCATATCAACTCGCTAAGATTTTTCGACCTTTTGTCGCTCCTCCCAGGTCGCCACTAGGAAGGATGCCATTGCGCCAGCCAAATTGACCGCTAACTCGGCATGCCGCGACGTGGGCCTAACCGCCTTGCGCCCTTGACCATGCGCGTCGCCCACCTTATTCCGGATCGCCGCCAAATTCTGCACAACCGACTGGCAATTTCCGAGGATCGCCTTAAACACAGGCTCTTGGTGCTGGCTGGGAGCGAGCTGCAGCACCTCCGCGGCCAGCGCCCACAGCTTCGGTAGGTCCGCGTCATCGGCATAGGCGACGCCAGCATCATCCAGGATGTGCTTGCACACGCTTTCCACGAGGGTCCGAGCCACTGTGATCGCGCCCTCTGGATCCGCGCCGCGCCGTTCGAGCGCCCGGCGCCACGCGACGTGCACGTGCTCGGCGTCGAAGGCTTCCAGCCTCTCCGAGATAGGCTGCACGCCGGGCGACCGGTCCTGGCTTCGAGAAACTCGATCAGCGGACGAAACGCGCCCCAGATCGCCTCCCGCCGTGGCTGGTATCCGCCGATCGACGAGATGTAGGCCCAGGACTGTTGCAGGTCGGTGCACTGCCACACGAAGGCAGGGACCAAATTTGCTGTGTCCGCCCGGGCCATGAATTCTTGACGCAGTTCCCGGTAGATTCGGTTTCCACCGTCCCGTTCACCGCTATCGAAATTACCACCCGTTGCCCTGGCGATCAGTCCGTTCTGCAGCTGCATCACTCGGTCGATTGCGGTGCTCGACATTCCTGGCGCGAAAGGATCCATCCTGGTGGGCCCGTGCTGAGAGTAGCCAAGCATAAGTCGTGTGCAGCCCGTTCACCATCCGAGGATTATGATAGCCTGGTCCTTTGAATCAGCCGATCATTCTGCGGCAGTCCCGCTATGTGGTTGCGGTCGCCGATACGCGCCATTTCGGCTCGCCGGCCGCCGCCCGCCATATCAGCCAGCCTTCGCTCAGCGCCTAGGTCCAGGCGCTGGAGGAGATGCTGGGCGGGCCGCTGTTCGAACGGTCGAAGCGGCGCATCATCCTGACTCCGCTGGGCGAGGCCATCGTCGCCCGGGCGCGGCAGATTCTCGCAGAAACCGCTGGGCGGGGACTTTCGGCTCGGCGTAGCCCCGACGCTCGGCCCTATCTGCTGCCGCGGCTGATGCGGACGCTGTGCCGCCCCTTCAAGAAACCCCGCCCGAAGGCTGCGCCGAGACGCTGCGGGGCGAGTCGAATCCATGCGTTATAGTTAGCTGGACATAACGCGCCGACACAAGCCTGCTCCAAGGACCGCATTGGGTCGACATGCGGTCATGTCCGCTGTCCGGCGCTAAGCTCGATGGCCGGTTTCCGGCACCCCGCAGCCTGCCTGGCCGTCCGAAAAGGGCGGAATTCGGCCATGTCCGCTCTCGGGTTCCCAGCGGGATGGCCGCAGTCACCGCTTGCGGACACGCGTGCCGATACCGCACGTCTTTCACCAGGTCCGCTCCCCGCGCATCTGAGTCTCAAAGACTGACCGAAGCGCGCCATGCGGGCGCTCCACTCTCACTCGCCGGCACGGTGGGCGCTTGACAGGGCGGGAGCCCCCCTCGCATGTAAGAAATCCTGAAATTCGACCTGTCGAGAGAGGCTCATTCTGCGCCGGTCCCGCCTCCATAGCGGCCTTTCGCAGGTCTTCCTGGTGCTGTTCGCGCTGCTGGCGATCATGGCGCCGAGCGTCGACGCGCCGCTCACCGGCAGCGAATTCGGAAACTATCTCTCGGAGCCGGACGATCCGCAGGGCGGCGCTGCGGTCCTCGCCGGCGCCACGCTCAGCGTGGCCGAGGACCCCGAGGAAGACCCGGACCGGGAAGAAGCCACCGTCCTCGTCCTTGCGGGGATCCACTGCGCCGCGGATGCCGAATATCGGGGGGCCGATGCCTGGCATCCCTCCCTCCCGCGCCCCTCGGCGCATCCCTGCACAGGCCCTCCGATCCTCTGAAGCGATGGCGGCCGGGCGCGCTCTGGGGTGCGCCGCGCCGCCTCATCCGCGACAACCCGCGCCCCTGCGGCCATCGAGAGCCGCGCGCTGGCCGGGACGTCGCGCATGCCGCTCATGCGGCACGCCTTCAGAGTGAGTTTCGATGGAAAGTCTCGGCCCCGAGCTGCTCAAGCTCGTGCAGATCATCTGGATCAACATCATCCTGTCCGGCGACAATGCCGTCGTCATCGCCATGGCCTGCCGCGGCCTGC
This sequence comes from Inquilinus sp. YAF38, assembly GCF_052113205.1. Lineage (NCBI taxonomy): Bacteria > Pseudomonadati > Pseudomonadota > Alphaproteobacteria > Rhodospirillales > Rhodospirillaceae > Inquilinus > Inquilinus sp. YAF38. The sequence goes on from NZ_JBFRCU010000046.1 coordinate 20,860, forward strand.
CGCCGGACAAGCAGCGTCCCGGCATGGTCCTCGGCGCACTCGTCGCAGTCGTTCTGCGCATCGTCTTCACCGTCGTCATCGCGGCCCTTCTCTCGACCCCTTTCCTGAAGATCGTCGGCGGCTGCCTCCTGCTGTGGATCTCGGTCAAGCTGGTGCTCGGCGAGGATGAGGATGGTGGCGGCGCGGTGCAGCAGACCGCGCGGCTCTGGCACGCGATCCGCACCGTCGCGATCGCCGATGCGGTGATGAGCCTGGACAATGTTCTGGCCATCGCCGCCGTGGCGAAGGATTCAACCACGCTGCTCATCGTCGGCCTCATCATCTCGGTGCCGCTCATCGTCGCCGGCTCGGCGATCATCATGGCTCTGCTCGGCCGTCTGCCGATCCTGGTCTGGGCCGGAGCCGCGCTGCTCGGCTGGGTCGCCGGTGAGATGCTCGTGTCCGACCCGTGGTTGGTCAGGACCTTCAGCGAGGGGCTCATCCATCGCATCGAGCTCCCCGCCGCCGCGATCGGCGCGGTTTTCGTGGTGGCGCTCGGCTATGTCCTCAGTCGTCGCGCCGCCAGACACAAAACCCGGGAACAGGAAGCCTGACCCTCCGATCAGGTGAGGCAGCCGAGGGCGAGGGGTTATCCCAACATCGAAAAGATTGACTCGTCATCCCGTGCGCGCTGCGGCGCGAAGTGCCGCCGCGCAGACACGGGATCTCTGCGCAATCCCGAGGAGATCCCGTGTCTGCAGCGCATCATTGCATGCTGCGCTGCGCACGGGATGACGGGTCGTTTCTTAAGATGCTTGATATTGTCCCCTCACCCCGGACGTAGTCGCGACGGCCGCTCCGGGTCGCGTCGCGATAGCCCTTTCTCACCCTTGGCGGTCAGGAGCCGCCACAGTTCCGCTTGACTCTAAGTTCCTGTTTTGTTCTAATTCAGGAATGGTCGATGGCACCACCAGGTTCAGGAATCCCTCCGCCGCTTCGCCGGCCACGGACGAGGCCGACCTCGCGACGCTGTCCCGCCTGGCCCATGTCGCCGAGGCGCTGGCCATGGGCTTCCAGGCCCAGGGCATGTCCGCCCTCAAGGCCGGCGATCTCGACCGCGCCGGGAAGGCCGAGGCCGGCTTCAGCAATCTCTTCCTCGGCATCCGCCGCGCCATCGCACTGAAGGCCAGGCTGCGCCAGCAGCGCGAGGACGCGCAGCGCAGGGCCTCGGCCCGGAAGGACCGGCGGCAGGACCAGAAGGATCGGCGGCGCCGCGCCGTCGGCGAACGCCTCTCCCGCGCCATCGCCGTCGTCAAACCCGAGGCCCGCGAGCGGCTGACCACCGAGCTCTGGGAAAAGCTCACCGAGGACGAGCGCATCGACGTCGACCTCGCCGACACCGCCTTGCCGGTCGAGGTCCTGATCCGGCGCCTCGGCCGCGCCATCGGCCTCTCCCGCCAAGCCCTCGCCGCCGCTCTCGGGCCGAAGGCCGATCCGGCCGGCGCCGGCCCGAAGCCATGGGACGAGGTCCCCGGCCAGGCCGCCCCTCCGCCCCCGCCGCCGCCCAGATACGACTTTACCCCCGGAACCTACCGCACCATCCCGGCCGCCGACCTCGGCCTGCCAGGGGACACGATCTACAACTTCAACACCACCACGGGTGAGATCTTCGCCCCCGGCGGCAGGCTCTTCCGCAAGCTGGAAGACCGGCCGCCCGATCCCGGCGGGGCCAGGCCTGCCGCAGCAGCCGGGCCGCCCACGCCCGATCCCCCGCCGCCGCTCGATCCGGAGGAAGCCGAGTTCCAGCGCCAGGCCGCCTATGCCAAGCAGCACGGCCGCATCCTGTTCAGGCCGCCCGCCCTGGCACGGCGCCTGGGATTGCCCGAGAATGGCACGGCCGACGGCAGCCCTGTCCCCGGCTTCGGGAACGGGAGCGCGACGGACAAGAGGCCGTGAGCAACGGACGCTGCGAGGCCGCCGTCAGGTGGCCTCGCCGGGAGTCCTTCCGGCGCGGACGGTCGCCGATGCGATCTCATTCGCCTGGTGATCGTGACCCGCCCCGCTCTCCTCAGGCCATTCGAGCTTGAACGCCTGCTTCAGATCGGAGATCTGGCCCGGCGACAGCAGGCGCGGGTTCAGGCCGCGCAGCAGCAGGTGCAGCTTCGCCGTCTCCTCCAGCTCCTCCGTCGCATAGACCGCGGCCTCCAGGCTCTCGCCCGCCACGACCGGGCCGTGATTGGCCAGCAGCACGGAGGAATAGCGCCCGGCCAGGCCGCGGATCGCGTCGGCCACCGCCGGGTCGCCCGGCCGGTAATAGGGCACCAGCGCCGTCGCCCCGACCCGCATCAGGTAATAGGCGGTCAGCGGCGGCAGCACCGCCTTCGGGTCGATCCCCGGCAGCATCGACACCGCGACCGAATGGGTCGAGTGCAGATGCACGATGGCCCGGGCCAAGCCGCGCGTCTCGTACAGCGCGCCATGCAGCGGGATCTCCTTGGTCGGCTTGTCGCCGGACAACAGCCGGCCCTCGGCGTCGAGCCGCGACAGCCGGGCCGGGTCGAGGAAGCCGAGCGAGGCGTTGGTCGGCGTCACCAGCCACCCGCCATCGTCCAGCCGCAGGCTGATATTGCCGGAGGAGCCGGGCGTCAGCCCGCGCTCGAACAGCGAGCGGCCGAAGCGGCAGATGTCCTCGCGCAGCCTGGTCTCGTCCATGGGTCCTTCCTCCGATTGCGGTCAGGCGGTGGCGCCGGGGATCAGCTCGAAGCCGAGATCGACGACCGCAGGCGGTTCGCGGCCGCAGACCAGCCGGGCGCCGACCTCCCCCATCCGCACCCGCGGCGAGCGGATGGTGGACAGCGGCTGCGGCAGCGCCTGGCCCAGGTCGAGCCCGTTGAAGCCGAACAGCGCCACCTGGTCCGGCACGGCGATGCCGCGGCTGAGGCACAGGAAGCAGCCGCCCATCGCCATGTCGTCATTGGAAAAATAGACCGCGTCGACCCGGTCGTCGCGGTCGAGGATCCGTGCCAGCCCCTCCCGCCCGGAGGCGGCGGAGGACCGGCCCGGCAGGATCTCGGTCGCGACCAGGGCCGCCGGGCTCTCCGACAGCGCCTCGCGGAAGCCCTCGAACCGCTTCGCCGCGCGCCGGTCCTGGCCGAGGTCGTGGCCGACATAGGCCAGGCGGCGATAGCCGCGCTCGATCAGATGCTGGGCGCTGGCCCGCCCGGCCGCCCGGTTCGACAGGCCGACGACGATGTCGAGCCCGGCGCCGTCGAGATCCATCAGCTCGGCCACCCGGATTCCGGCATTGGCGAGCATCGCCCGGCTGCGGTCGGTGTGCTCCAGCCCGGTGACGATCAGCCCGGCCGGGCGCCAGGCCAGCATCGCCTCGATCAGCCCCTCCTCCCGCACGGGGTCGTAATCGGTGACGCCGACCACCGGCCGGAACCCGGCCGCATCCAGCACGGCTTCCGCCCCGCGCAGCACGTCGGGAAAGACGATGTTGGCCAGCGACGGGATGATCACCCCGACCAGGTTCGAGCCGGCCGAGGACAGGGTGCCGGCCAGGCGGTTCGGCACATAGCCGAGGCGCCGCACGATCTCCAGCACCCGCTCGCGCGTCTCCTCCGCCACCGGTCCGCCGCGCAGGACCCGCGACACGGTGATCTTGCTGACCCCGGCGGTGCGCGCGATGTCCGCCAGCGTGATGCCCTTGGGCTCGAGCCTGCGAGTCCGCGCCATCAGGCCCTTGCCTTCCCGGCCCGGCGGGACAGAGTCATCTCGGGTGATAGAAGCGGCGCCGGGGCCATGGGTCTTCCCTGTGAGCAGCCGTCCTCACGGCGTTGATATCGATATCATACTCTATCATGGATTTGCGTGGCAGTCGGTTTATGGCTTTTCGGCTTTGCTGGATCGCCGTATGATATCGGTATCAGAAGCGAATGGATGCAGCGCCGGACCGGCGCTTCGCCGGATCGGACGAGGAGAATCGGAATGCAGGAAGCAGGGAGGACGGGCCGCGCCGCGGTGATCGGGCTCGGCTCGATGGGGCTGGGCATGGCCCTGTCGCTGCGCCGCGCCGGCTTCGAGGTCGCCGGCTGCGACCTGTCCGCCGCCGCGGTCGAGCGCCTGATCGCGGCCGGCGGTACCGGTGCCCAGACCCCGGCCGAGGCCGCCGCAGGCGCGGACATCGTGGTCTCGGTCGTGGTCAACGCGGCCCAGACCGAATCGGTGCTGTTCGGCGAGGCCGGCTGCGCCGCGGCGATGCCGGAGGGCGCGGTCTTCGTCTCCTCCGCGACCATGGCGCCGGACGCCGCCCGGGCCATGGCGGAGCGGCTGGAGGCGACCGGCCGGCATTATCTCGACGCCCCGATCAGCGGCGGTGCCCAGCGCGCGGCCGAGGGCGCGCTGACCATCCTCGCCTCCGGCAGCGCCGCCGCCTTCGCCGCGGCCCGGCCGGCGCTCGACGCCATGGCGGCGAAGCTGTACGAGCTCGGCGACACGCCCGGCACCGGCGCCGCCTTCAAGATGGTGAACCAGCTGCTGGCCGGGGTGCACATCGCCGCCGCCTGCGAGGCGATCGCCTTCGCCGCCCGCCAGGGCCTCGACATCCGCAAGGTCTATGAGGTGATCACTGCCTCGGCCGGCAATTCCTGGATGTTCGAGAACCGCATCCCGCATGTGCTGGACGGCGACTATGCGCCGCGCAGCGCGGTCGACATCTTCACCAAGGATCTCGGTATCGTCATGGACATGGCGCGCAGCGGGAAGTTCCCGGTGCCGGTGGCCGGCGCCGCCCTGCAGATGTTCCTGATGACCGCCGCCGCCGGCATGGGCCGGGACGACGACGCCTCGGTCGCCCGGCTCTACGCCCAGATCGCCGGCCTCGACCTGCCCGGCGTCCCGAAGAAGGAGGGGTAGATGCCGCGCTTCGCCGCCAATCTCAGCCTGATGTTCACCGAGTGGGACTTCCTCGACCGCTTCGACGCGGCGGCCGGGGCCGGCTTCACCGCAGTCGAGTACCTGTTCCCCTATGAGCATCCGCCCGAGGCAATCGCCGAGCGGCTGGCCCGCAACGGCCTCACCCAGGCGCTGTTCAACCTGCCGCCGGGCGACTGGGCCAAGGGCGAGCGCGGCCTGGCCGCCCTGCCGGAGCGGGCCGACGAGTTCCGCGCCTCGGTCGCCACCGCCCTGACCTATGCCGAGGCCACCGGCGTCGGCCGCGTACACATGATGAGCGGCAACGCCGACCCGGCCGATCCGCGGGCGCAGCGGGCCTGGCGCGAGGCGACCTTGTTCGCCGCCGAGGCGTTTGCCGCCAAGGGTGTCGACGTGCTGCTGGAGCCGCTGAACGCCCGCGACATGCCGGGCTATTTCCTGGGCGACTTCAACCGGGCCGCGGCGCTGATCGGCGAGCTGGGCCTGCCCAACCTGAAGCTGCAATTCGATTGCTACCACCGGCAGATCCTGCATGGCGACGTGACCATGGCGCTGCGGGCGCTGCTACCGATCACCGCCCATGTCCAGATCGCCAGCGTGCCCGGCCGGCACGAGCCGGATATCGAGGAGCTGAACTACCCGTTCCTGTTCCAGGAGCTGGAGCGGCTGGGCTATGCCGGCTTCATCGGCTGCGAATACCGGCCCCGCGCCGGCACGCTCGAAGGCCTCGGCTGGTTCGCGCCCTATGCCGGCCGCCGCGAAGGATAGGAGGAGACGATGACCCTCGTGCTCGGCTGCGTGGCCGACGACTACACCGGCGCCTCCGACCTGGCAAACACCCTGTCCAAGGCGGGCCTGCGCACGGTCCAGACCATCGGCGTGCCGCGCGACGACCTCGAACTGCCCGCTGTCGACGCCGTGGTGGTGGCGCTGAAGAGCCGGTCGATCCCGGCGGCCGATGCGGTGGAGCGCAGCCTGGCGGCCGCGCGCTGGCTGCGCGGCCGCGGCGCCGGCCATGTGCTGTTCAAGATCTGCTCGACCTTCGATTCGACCGATGCCGGCAATATCGGCCCGGTGACGGACGCGCTGCGGGCCGAGATCGGCGCCGGCCCGGCCCTGGTCACCCCCGCCTTCCCGGAGACCGGACGGACCGTCTATCTCGGCCATCTCTTCGTCGGCGCCGTGCCGCTGCATGAGAGCCCGCTGAAGGACCACCCGCTGAACCCGATGCGGGATTCGAACCTGGTCCGCGTGCTGGCCCGGCAGAGCAAGGCGCCGGTCGCCCTGCTGCCCCTGGCCACGGTCGAAGCCGGTCCCCAGGCGGTGCGCGATGCCCTCGGGCAGCGCGCGGCCGAGGGCGCCGGAGCGGTCATCGCCGATGCGGTGCTGGACCGCCACCTGGAGACTCTGGGCGTGGTGGCGCTGGACCAGCCGGTCTCGACCGGCGCCTCCGGCCTCGGCCTCGGCATCGCCCGGGCGCTGGTGGCCGGCGGCCGGATCACGGCTTCGGGTGCGGGCCAGTCACCGGCGCCGATCGGCGGCCCGGCTGCGATCCTGGCCGGCAGTTGCTCGCAGGCGACGCTGGGCCAGATCGCGGCGGCGGAGCGGAGCATGCCCGTCCTGCGCCTCGACCCGGAAGCGCTGGCCGGCGATCCCGCCGAAGTCGGGCGGGCCCTGGCCTGGGCCGAACGGCATCGCGCCGAGGGGCCGGTGCTGATCGCCAGCAGCGCCCCGCCGGAGCAGGTGGCGGCGGTGCAGCAGAAGCTCGGCCGCGACGCCGCCGGCCACGCGATCGAGCAGGCGATGGCGCGGATCGCCTTGGGCCTGGTGGAAGCCGGCGTGCGCCGCCTGGTGGTGGCGGGCGGCGAGACCTCCGGCGCCGTGGTCGACGCGCTGGCCCTGCCCGCCTTCCGCATCGGCGCCGAGATCGCCCCTGGCGTGCCGGTGCTGCTCACCGTCGGCCGCGAGCCATCGATGGTGCTGGCCCTGAAATCCGGCAATTTCGGCGGCCCTGACTTCTTCGCCGACGCGCTCAAGGCGATGCCGTAGGGCACCGCTTCAGAGGATCACCGGCTCCGGCTCCAGGGCCACGCCGTAGGTGGCGCGGACGTCGGTCTGGATCTGCCGGGCCAGGTTGAGGATCTCGGCCCCGGTGGCGCCGCCGCGGTTGATCAGGACCAGCGCCTGCCGGTCATGTACAGCCGCCTGGCCGACCGCCCGCCCCTTCCAGCCGCAGCGGTCGATCAGCCAGCCGGCGGCCAGCTTCACCCTTCCGTCCGGCTGCGGATAGCCGACGATGCCGGGGAAGGACGCGGCGAGGTCGTCATACTGCGCACCCGGCACGATCGGGTTCTTGAAGAAGCTGCCGGCATTGCCAATCACCGCCGGGTCCGGCAGCTTCTGCCGCCGCACCGCCACCACCGCATCGAAGATCTCCGCCGCCGTGACGTCGGTCCGGTCGCCGAACACCCGCGCGAGGTCGGGATAGGCCGTCACCGGCGTCCAGGGCCGCGGCAGGCGCAGGGTGACGGCGGTGACGATCCAGCGCTCCGGCTCGCGCTTGAACAGGCTGTCGCGATAGCTGAACCGGCAGGCCGCGCGGTCGAGCGTGACGAAGCCGCCGGTCGCGGTGTCGAAGGCGCGCAGGTTGTCGAACCGCTCCTCCAGCTCCACCCCATAAGCGCCGATGTTCTGGATCGGCGCGGCGCCGACCGTGCCCGGGATCAGCGCCAGGTTCTCCAGCCCCGGCAGGCCCTCGGCGATGGTCCAGGCCACCAGCTCGTGCCAGACCTCGCCGGCCCCGGCCTCGACCAGCACCGCCTCGGCACCCTCTGCCGCCAGCCGCCGGCCGGGGATGCGCATCAGCAGCGTCAGCCCGTCGAAATCGCCGGTCAGCACGACATTGCTGCCGCCGCCCAGCAGCCGGCGCGGCAGCCCGGCGAAGCGCGGATCCGCCAGAACCGCCGGCAGGTCGGCCTCGGCGCGGATCTCCACGGCATAGCGGCTGCGCGCGGCGATGCCGAAGCTGTTGGCGGATTGCAGCGGGTGGTCGGTCAGGATCTGGTACATGGGCAAAGCTTTAGGGCGGGGCCGGCCGGCGGGCAACCTCACACGATCTCGTCGATCAGCTTGGCGATCAGCGCCTGGATGAAGCTGTCGCGGCCCTCGGCGGTGCGGACGAAGGCGCCGATGCCGCCGATCACCTGCTGCCGGTAATAGCCTTCGAGCCAGTCGTATTCGTCGAGGATGACCAGCGCGTTGACCGTGACATGGGCCGTCTCCGCCGCATCGCGGGCCAGCGCGGGGTCGAGCCCGGCGTTGGAGAAGCCGTTCGAGACGATGTCGATGGTCTGGCGCGGGCTGTCGAAGCCGCTGCCCTTGAACAGCTCGAGCGCGTCGAGCACGGCGCTGCCGATCGCGGTCGACCCGGCCTCCTGCCCCGCCGGCGCCGCCAGTACCGCCTCGGCGAAGGCATCGGCATCGGCGGCGCTGGCCAGGCGGCGCCAGGGCAGCAGCACTTTGAGGGACCGCGGGCCGTCGAAGCGGGCCAGCGTCACCGCGATGCCGGGGCCGGCGGCGATCGCCGCCTTGACCTTCTCGTCCCGGAAGGCGGCGGCGTGGCCGCGCAGCTGGAACTCCAGCGCGCCGGTGGTGATGCTGGCCGAGGCGTCCACCAGCAGGACCAGCTCAAGATCGACCGGCTGTGGCACGGGCGCCACCGGGGGCTGCGGCTCGGGGACCGGACTCTGGGCCGCGGCCAGCATCGGCCGGGCCAGCAGCGCGCCCGCCAGCCAGCCGGCGAAATGCCGCCGCCTCATGGCGCCAGCGTTGCCAGGAAATCGTCGGCGTCGCGCCAGAAGGCGCTGCGGATGTCGTCGCGTTCCATCAGGATCTCGTGCCGGGCGTCCGGATAGACGCTGACCCGGCACTGCGGCATCCGTTGGGCGACCCGCCGGGACGCCGCGTTGTCGACCAGCCGCTCCTGACCGGCCAGCAGCATCAGCACCGGCACCCGGATCGACGGCGCCTCCCGCTCGATTGCCGCCGACGACCGGAAGGCGGCCGCCAGCCAGCCCCAGGTGATGCCGGAGACACGGTAGTCCGGATGGTCGCGGAACCAGTCGGCCTGGATGCGGTTGCGCACCGGGTCGCTGGACAGGAGCCGCCGTGGATCGAGCAGCCGCTGCGCGTCATAGCCGCCCTCGCCGGGGGCGTAGCGGCGGCCGCGGCCGAAGGAGGCCGCCATCGGCGACAGCAGGCGCGCCACGCGCTGCATCGCTGGCATGGCGATCGGCACGACCATCGGCGCGGTCAGGATCGCGCCCGCCAGGTCCGGCCGGTCTGCCAGCAGGCGCAGCGCCAGGTGCCCGCCCATGGAATGGCCGAGCAGGATCAGCGGCCCCTGCCCCGCCGGCCGCACCACCTGGTCGATCAGGAGAGCGGCGTCGCGCACCAGCGGGTCGAAGCTGTCGTAATGGCCGGTCTCGTCGCCCACCGGCGTGCGCGACGACAGGCCCTGGCCGCGCCAGTCGAAGCCGAAGACGCGAAAACCGCGGGCGATCAGATCGCCCGCGGTCTCGCGATACTTCTCGATGAACTCGCTGCGGCCGTTCAGGACCAGCACGGTGCCGCGCACCCGCCCCTCCGGCTCCGGCCACGCGCCCCAGCGCAGCCGCGCCCCGTCCGGCGTCGTCAGGACATCGGTGCGGGGCGCGGCGGCGAGGTCCACTACTCGGCCTTCACCTCGGCCTTCAGCGCCGCCTGCGCCGCGGCCAGGCGGGCAATCGGCACCCGGTAGGGCGAGCAGGAGACGTAGTCGAGCCCGACCGATTCGCAGAAATGGATCGAGGCCGGGTCGCCGCCATGCTCGCCGCAGATGCCGAGCTTGATGTCCGGGCGGGTCTTGCGGCCACGCTCGACCGCCAGCGACACCAGCTCGCCCACCCCGTCGCGATCGAGGGTGACGAAGGGGTCGTGCTCCAGGATGCCGGCGCGGGTGTAGTCCGGCAGGAAGGTGCCGGCATCGTCGCGGCTGATGCCGAAGGTGGTCTGGGTCAGGTCGTTGGTGCCGAAGGAGAAGAACTCCGCCGTCTCCGCCAGCTCATGTGCCCTGAGCGCGGCGCGCGGCAGCTCGATCATGGTGCCGATGAGGTAGTCGAGCTTGAGCCCCTTCTCCGTCTCCACCGCGGCGGCCACCGCCACGATCGCGGCCTTGAGGATGTCGAGCTCCTTCTTCGAGAAGGCCAGCGGGATCATGATCTCCGGCGTCACCGTCTCGCCGGACGCGGTCTTGACCTCGGCCACCGCCTCGAAGATCGCCCGCGCCTGCATCTCGTAGATCTCCGGGAAGGAGATGCCGAGGCGGCAGCCGCGATGGCCGAGCATCGGGTTGCTCTCGTGCAGCTGGGCGGTGCGGTGCCGCACCCGGCCGAGATCGACCCCGGCGATGCGGGCGACCTCCTCCAGATCCTCCTCGGTCCGCGGCAGGAACTCGTGCAGCGGCGGGTCGAGCAGCCGGATGGTGACCGGCAGGCCCTTCATGATGGTGAACAGCTCGACGAAATCCTGGCGCTGCATCGGCAGGATCTCGGCCAGCGCCGCCTTCCGCGCATCCACCGATTCGGCCACGATCATGCGGCGCACGGCGGTGATGCGGTCGGCCTCGAAGAACATGTGCTCTGTGCGGCACAAGCCGATGCCCTCGGCCCCGAACTTGCGCGCGGTGCGGGCGTCGAGCGGGGTCTCGGCATTGGTGCGGATCTTCATCCGCCGGACCTCGTCGGCCCAGCCCATCAGCTTGGCGAAGTCACCCGACAGCTCCGGCTGCACGGTCGGCACCTCGCCTTTCATCACCTCGCCGGCGGCGCCGTCGATGGTGATGACGTCGCCGGCCTTCAGCGTGACGCCGCCGACCGAGATAGTCCTCGCCTTAAGGTCGATGCGCAGCTCGCCGGCACCGGAGACGCAGGCCCGGCCCATGCCGCGGGCCACCACCGCCGCGTGGCTGGTCATGCCGCCACGGGTGGTCAGGATGCCGGAGGCGGCATGCATGCCGTGGATGTCTTCGGGGCTGGTCTCCTCGCGCACCAGGATGACCTTGTCGCCCATCTGGGCCTGGGTCTCGGCCTCGTCCGCGGTCAGCACGATCTTGCCGGAGGCGGCGCCGGGCGAGGCCGGCAAGCCCTTGGCGATGACCTCGCGCTTGGCCTTCGGGTCCAGCGTCGGATGCAGCAGCTGGTCGAGCGCCTGCGGCTCGACCCGGCGCACCGCCTCGCGCTGGTCGATCACGCCGGCCTCGGCCAGCTCGACCGCGATGCGCAGCGCCGCGGCGGCGGTGCGCTTGCCGTTGCGGGTCTGCAGGATGTAGAGCCGGCCCTGCTGGACCGTGAACTCGATGTCCTGCATGTCGCGATAGTGGCTTTCCAGCCGGTCGCGGATGTCGCAGAGCTGCCGGAAGGTCTCCGGCATCGTCTCTTCCATCGAGGGCAGGTCGCTGCCCGCCTGCTCGCGCGACACCTTGGTCAGGTTCTGCGGCGTGCGGATGCCGGCGACCACGTCCTCGCCCTGGGCGTTGACCAGATACTCGCCGTAGAAGGCGTCCTCGCCGGTCGACGGGTTGCGGGTGAAGGCGACGCCGGTGGCGCAGTCGTCACCCATGTTGCCGAACACCATGGCCTGGACGGTGACCGCCGTGCCCCAGCTGGCCGGGATGTCATGCAGGCGCCGGTAGGTGATGGCGCGCTGGTTCATCCAGGAGCCGAACACGGCGCCGACCGCACCCCACAGCTGGTCCTTAGGGTCCTGCGGGAAGGGCTGGCCGAGATCGGTCTGGACGACGCCCTTGTAGCGGTCGACCAGGATCTTCAGGTCCGCGGCCGTCAGCTCGGTGTCCAGCGACACGCCGCGCTCGCGCTTGATGCCCTCGAGCTCGTCCTCGAAGCGGTAATGCTCCACCCCCAGCACCACGTCGCCATACATCTGGATGAAGCGGCGGTAGCTGTCATAGGCGAAGCGCTCGTCGCCGGTGCGAGCGGCGAGGCCGCTGACGGTCTCGTCGTTCAGGCCGAGATTGAGCACCGTGTCCATCATGCCCGGCATCGAGGCGCGCGCGCCGGAGCGGACCGAGACCAGCAGCGGGTTGGTCTTGTCACCGAACCTGGCGCCAACGATCGCTTCAATCTGGCCGAGCGCGGCCTGGACCTGGTCCGTCAGCTCGTCCGGATAGGTCCGGCCGTGGTCGTAATAATAGGTGCACAGCTCGGTGGTGATGGTGAAGCCGGGCGGCACCGGCAGCCCCAGAACGCTCATCTCGGCGAGATTGGCACCCTTGCCGCCAAGCAGGTTGCGCATATCGGCACGGCCATCCGCCTTGCCGTTCCCGAAGCCGTAGACCCATTTGGTCATTTCGTTCGATTCTCCGCCTTGGCGTTCGTGGGAGCTGTTGGTCCCGATCTTAGACCGGAAACAGCGGAAGCGGTACGCCGGCCCCCGACCGGGCATTCGGACAGGCAACGGGCAGACGGCCGCCTGCCAGAGCCCTTGCGGTCGGAATCATCATACCTCCGCCTCGATCCAGCGCAGCGGGAACAACGGTTCGATCCCCGTGCGTGTTCCGTGTCTTGCAGCGCAGCGAGGTGATGAAGTCAAGCGCGGAAAAGCCGCTGAATTCCTCAGAGTTTTATCTTTTTGCGACGCAACATGGGCGATTTCCGGACTGCTAAGGGCGAAGACGGAAACCGGCACGCATTTGATATGCGGGCATAGTTGATAAGCAAAGTTCATGGTGCACGACCCAGAAATGCCGACTCTATCCGTCTCTATATCAAGCGCGCATGAATCTGTCCGTCATTGGCAGATCTCGCTGCGGGCGTGCCGCCCCGCGCCACGGAATGCCACGCGGATCGATCACGCCCTCACAGGCTAGGGGTAGCCGCCGGTGAAGGATTCCTCGGTCTGCACCGCCTGGTGAGGCATGCCCTGCCCGGCCCAGACCTCGAAGAGGGGCGCTGCCCAGAAACCAGTGGAGCGTGGCGCCCGGCCCGCCTATCGTCATTCGGAAATGGGAGGAGAATCTTATGAATCGATTCGCATTGGCGGTCGCTGCCGCCATCCTGTCGGCGACCCTGCCGCTGGCGGCACAGACCGCGCCTGAAAGTCAGAAGGTCACCTTCATCCATGCCGGCACACTGCTGGCCAAGCCCGGCGAGGCACCGCGCGGGCCCAGCACGATCATCATCCGCGGCGACAAAATCGCCGAACTGCGCGACGGCTACGCCGAGACGGAACCGGGCGCCCGGATCGTCGACCTGAAGGACCGGTTCGTGATGCCGGGGCTGGTCGACATGCATGTCCATCTCTGGGGCATCGGCGGCGATCCGGTCACCGACCGGATGACCGACCTCAACCGCGACGATGTCGACGACATGCTGTACGCCCTGTCGAATGCGCGGGTGACACTGGAAGCCGGCTTCACCACTGTGCGCGACCTCGGCGGCGACGCCCGCGGCATGCGGGCGCTGCGCCAGGGCATCGAGAACGGCGTGATCGCAGGTCCCACCGTCGTCAATGCGGGCAACGCGATCTCGGTCTCGGGCGGCCATGCCGATTCCGGCAACGGCGTCGCCGAGCTCTTTGCCGAGGCCCTGCACCAGCACAACACCAACACCTGCGACGGTCCCGACGACTGCCGGCGCGCGGTGCGCGAGCAGGTGGCGCTCGGCGCCCAGGTGATCAAATACATGTCGACGGGCGGCGTGCTCTCGAACGTCTCGGGCGGCCTCGGCCGCGCCATGACCGACGAGGAGATGAAGGCGATCGTCGACACGGCGCACGGCCTCGGCCGCCGGGTGGCGACCCACAGCCATGCCGCCGCCGGCACCAAGGCGGCGATCCGGGCCGGCGTCGACACGATCGACCACGGCACCTTCCTCGACGACGAGGCGATCGCGCTGTTCAAGGAGCACGGCACCTGGCTGGTGCCGACCATGATCGCCCCGGTGACGGCGGCGGAACAGGCGCGCGCCGGCGTGCTGCCGCCGGCGGTGCTGCCGAAGGCCGAGGAAGCGGCGACGGTCGCCTTCGCCAGCCATTCCAAGGCCATCGCCGCGGGCGTGAAGATCGCCTTCGGCACCGACACGGGCGTGTCGAAGCACGGCGAGAACGCCCGCGAATTCGCGCTGATGGTGAAGGCCGGCCTATCCCCAGTCGACGCGCTGAAGGCGGCGACCGTCAGCGCCGCCGAGGCGCTGGGCCGCGGCTCGATCGGCGTGATCGAAGCCGGCAAGGATGCCGACATCATTGCGGTCGCCGGCAGCCCGCTCGACGACGTGACGCGGATGGAAACGGTCGACTTCGTGATGCGCCACGGCGTCGTCCACAAGGCCGACGGCCGGCGGCAGGCCTTCCCGGAGAGCTGAGCGGTATCGACGCGTAGGTTGGGTTCGCCTCGGCGAACCCAACATCGGGGCCGGCGGATGGGTGTTGGGTTCGCCTCGGCGAACCCAACCTACAATTTACCGACTACCCCTCGACCTTCGAGAAATCGGCGACGGCGTCCATCGACCGCGCCAGATCCTCCAGCAGCGCCAGGCGATTGCGGCGCTGCGCCGGGTCCGGGTCGTTGACCAGCACTGCGTCGAAGAAGGCGTCGACCGCGGGCCGCCAGCCGGCCAGCGTGGTCATCGCCCCGGCGAAGTCGCCGACCACCAGGGCCGCGCGCAACGGCTGCGCATCCGCCGCCAGCCGCTCGAACAGCGCCCGCTCCTCGGCCATCGCGAAGCGGGCGGGATCGACCTCACCGAAGAACTTTGGTTCATCAGCCTCAGCCTCGACGCCACCATCCTTCCTGCGCTCGATTCGGACGATATTGCGCGCGCGCCGATAGGCCGTCAGGAGGTTCGAGCCATCTTCGCCATCGAGAAATGCTTGCAAAGCCTCGATTCGGGCCAGCAGCCGCAGGACGTCATCCTCCTCGGCCAGTGCAAGGACAGCTTCTATAACATCGTGTCGGTATGATTTGGCAGCATCGGAGAATCTCAATCTACTCAGAATAAATTGCAGAACACCCTCTGGATACCAAGGATCAGACGCGTACCTCAGCGTCGAAGTACTGCTTCCCTTCACCATATCATCCTTCAGATGATGCTTTGAAACTGGATGCTGGTGATGAGCAAATCGCAGAATGTCCTTTAGATTTAGATGATATCCACCTTCCACAATCAGCCGAATCACGCCGAGCGCGGCGCGGCGCAGTGCATAGGGGTCACGGCTGCCGGTCGGCGTTTCGTCGATGGCGAAGAAGCCGGCCAGGGTGTCAAGCTTGTCGGCCAGGGCCACGGCGACCGAGACCGGCGCAGTCGGACAACGGTCGCCCGGCCCTACTGGCTTATAGTGGTCGGCGATCGCGTCAGCCACCGCCGGGTCCTCGCCCTGGGCCAGGGCGTAATAGCGGCCCATCAGGCCCTGCAACTCAGGGAACTCTCCGACCATGTCGGTGGTGAGATCGGCCTTGGCCAACCGCGCAGCGCGGTCGGCCTGTGCCGGATCGGCGCCGAGCTTCGGCGCCAGCCAGGCGGCCAGCGCCGCCATGCGCTCGACCTTCTGCGCCACGCTGCCCAGCTTGGCGTGGAAGATGATCGGCTCGAGGCTCTTCACCCGGTCTTCCAGCGGGGTCTTGCGGTCCTGGTCCCAGAAGAACTTGGCGTCGGACAGGCGGGCGCGCAGCACCCGCTCGTTGCCGTCGATCACCGTGGCGCCGCCGTCCCTGGTCTCGGTGTTGGCGACCACGGCGAAACGCGGCGCCAGCTTGCCGTCCGCCCCTTCCAGGGCGAAATAGCGCTGATGCGTGCGCATCGAGGTGACCAGCACCTCCTCCGGCACCGCCATGAAGGCGTCGTCGATGCGGCCGAAATGGGCCACCGGCCATTCCACCAGCCCCGCCACCTCCTCCAGCAGGCCCGGATCGTCGCGCAGCGCGAGGCCCGCAGCCTTGGCCTGGGCCTCGACCTGCTCGCGGATCAGCGCCTTCCGCTCCTCGCGATCGAGCAGGACATAGGCGTCGAGCAGCTTGGCCCGATAGTCGTTGAACCCGCTGACCGCGATCCGTCCGGGCGCCAGGAAGCGATGGCCGACGGTCGAGCCGACAGCCTCCTTGGCCCACTCGCCCGAGCCGTCGATGTCCGGCTTGTGCAGGTCGTAGCGGAACGGCACCACTTGGCCGTCGAACAGCGCCAGCACGTGGTGCAGCGGGCGCACCCAGCGCACCACCTGCTCCGCCGCACGCATCGATTTCGGCCAGGGCAGGCCGAGGATCGCCTTGCGGATCACCTCCGGCAGCAGGTCCGCGGTCGGGCCGCCCGGGATGGTCAGGCTGGCGAACCAGGCCTTGCCCTTCGGCGTGTCGCGCTGCTCGCACTGGTCGAGCGTCAGCCCGGTCGCCTTCAGGAAACCGTCGATCGCCTGGCTCGGCGCGTCGACCTTCGGCCCCTTGCGCTCCTCGACCACGTCGGGCCGCACCGCCGGCAGGCCGTCGACCACCAGGGCCAGGCGCCGCGGCGTGACAAAGGCCTCGGCCCGGCCGAAGGCCAGGCCGGCCGCCTTCAGCGCGTCGGTCACGAGGGACTTCAGGTCCTCCGCGGCCCGCGCCTGCATGCGGGCCGGGATCTCCTCGGAGAAGAGTTCGAGCAGGAATTCAGCCATGTCAGCCCCCCTCAGGCCGCGTCCAGCCAGAGTCGGCAGCAGGCCCGGGCGAGGTCGCGCACGCGGCCGATATAGGCGGCGCGCTCGACCACGGAGATCACGCCGCGGGCGTCGAGCAGGTTGAAATTGTGTCCGGCCTTCAGGCACTGGTCATAGGCCGGCAGCGCCAGGCGGCGCTCCAGCAGCGCCTTGCACTCCTGCTCCGCATCCTTGAAGTGCTGCAGCAGGATGGCCGTGTCCGCGTGTTCGAAATTATAGGCCGAGTATTCCCGCTCGGCCCGCAGGAACACCTCGCCGTACCGCTTGGCGCCCGGTGTCTGTGGGTCGTTGAACGGCAGGTCGTAGACGCTCTTCACGTTCAGGAGGTACATCGCCAGCCGCTCGAGCCCATAGGTCAGCTCGACCGGCACGGGGTCGCATTCGATGCCGCCGACCTGCTGGAAATAGGTGTACTGGGTGACCTCCATGCCGTCGCACCAGACCTCCCAGCCGAGGCCCCAGGCGCCGAGCGTCGGGTTCTCCCAGTCATCCTCGACGAAGCGGATGTCGTGCAGCGCCGGGTCGATGCCGAGGGCGTAGAGGCTCTGCAGGTACAACTCCTGCGCATCCGCCGGCGCCGGCTTCATCAGCACCTGGAACTGGTAGTAGTGCTGCAACCGGTTCGGGTTCTCGCCGTAGCGCCCATCCTTCGGCCGGCGCGAGGGCTGAACATAGGCCACGTTCCAGACCCGGTCGGGACCGAGCGAGCGCAGCGTCGTCGCCGGGTGCGAGGTACCGGCGCCAACCTCCATGTCGTAGGGCTGCAGGATCAGGCATCCCTGGGCGGCCCAGAAATTCTGCAGCCGCAGGATGATCTCCTGGAAACTCTTCGGGGGTGGGGCGACCGTCTGCATGTCTCGGCTGGCGCTGGAGTGAGGCCGCGCACCATAGGGCGCCGGGAGGGAGGCTTCAAGCAGCGGCGTCCCATTTTGTGACGTCGGCGGCCCTGCGCCAACGCCAGGCAGCATCAGGCATTGACGGGGATAGGAACGGTTCTTGGGAGATAGTCACATAGTAATTCATTGCGCAGCCATAGGATGCAGTGCGCAGTCTTCCTTCTATTTTTAATGTCATCCTCGGGCTTGACCCGAGGATCCAGGGGCTGCCAAAGCGGCTCTCGGTGGCCCCTGGATTGCCGGGTCAAGCCCGGCAATGACAGAGAAAATGGCCGGTCCCGCGATCCCGACCTACTGCCTGCGCTTGCCCGCGAGCGTTTCGGCGATGCGGTCGATCAAGGCTCTGGTCTCAGCCACGACCTGCTCATGCGGGATCCATTTCGTGGCCGGATCGTCGGCCTCGCGCAACCTCTGCTCCAGCTCGGCGTCGACCCAGGCGTCGTACTCGGCACGCTCCTGATCGGCAGATTGTCCTCTTGCCATGACGTCACCCATCGCAGCGGTGGCTGAGGCCATCCGCATGATAGGCGCCGCAATTCGGGCAGCGGACCAGGTCCTCGGTGCGCTTCTGCGCCTTCCGGGCGCGGTGCTGCTGCGACAGCGCATCGCGCCGCGCCGCCGTATCGCGGGCGACGCCGACGCGGCGGGCCATGCCCATCAGCCAGAGCACGCCGACCACCAGCGCAATCGCGACGAGGATCTTGCTGAGCATTGACGTCCTTACAGCCCGTAGCGGGACCAGTGCAGCCGATCCTCCACCGCGCCGACCGCGCTGTCCACAGCGGCGGCGGCCAAGCTGTCAGCCCGGGTCAGGCGGCGCAGCCAGCCGGTGGGCTGCTGCACCAGCTTCAGCCGCACCTTCGGCCCGAACTTGGCGCGCAGCACGGCATGGGGATGGCCGATGCCGTCAGCGAGGCCGAGGGCACGGCCCTTGGCGCCGGTCCAGAATTCGCCGGTGAACAAAGTGGCGTCATCCGCCGTCAGCCGGCCGCCGCGCCGGGCGCGGATATGGGCGATGAAGGCGGCGTGGATCTCGCGCTGCAGTTCCTCCAGCTTGGCCACATCTTCCGGCCGCTCCGGCTGGAACGGGTCGAGGATCGATTTGCGCGTGCCGGCGGTGTGCATCCGGCGCTCGACCCCGATGCGGGCGATCGCGTCCTGGAAGCCGAAGCCGGCCGAGATCACACCGATCGAGCCGATGATCGAGCTGTCGTCGACCCAGATCTCGTCGCCGGCACAGGCCAGCCAGTAGCCGCCCGAGGCGGCGACATCCTCGACGAAGGCGTAGACCGGGACCTTCTTCTCCTCCGCCAGGTCGCGGATACGGCGGGCGATCAGCGAAGACTGCACCGGCGACCCGCCCGGGGAATTCACCAGCAGCGCCACCGCGGCCAGTCGCTTGGGGCTGAAGGCGGCGGCGATCGGGCGCGCCAGCTTCTCCATCGACAGGCCTTGGGCCAGGAAGCCGCGCCCACCCCCGATCACGCCGCGCAGCGGCAGAACGGTGACCAGCGGCCCGTCGCCACGGCCGAACAAGGGAAGTCGGGACAGGAGGCCCATGGATGCGCTCTCGATCGGTGATTGCCGCACGATACGGGGCAGCATATGGCCCGTCAGGCCTCAATTTCAAAAGGTCCGCTGCGTCAGAGCGCCAGCGGCGCCGCGTCGCGCAGCACCGCCTGTGCCGCCGGGGTGTAGCCGCCATCGGCCTCGTGCAGCACCAGCCCCGCCGCCAGCACCGCGGGCGACCGGCCACCCCGCCGCACCTGCACCAGCACCCGCCGCGCCGGCTCCCCGGTCCGGGGCCAGAGCGGGAACAGGGTCAATGCGCCGAAGCCGGGCCGCAGCGCGGCACAGATCTCGTCGACCCGGTCGGCGCGATGGACCAAGGTCAGCCAGCCGCGCGGCTTCAGTGCCCGCGCCGCGGCGGCGACCCAGCCGGCCAGGTCGAGCCCGTCCTCGACATTCGCCGCCGCCTTGACCGGATGGGCGGAGGCGCGGCCACGGCCCGGCGGCAGGAAGGGCGGGTTCATCATCACCCGATCGAAGGGCGCGCCCGGGATCGGGTCGGCGACGCTGCCCTCGACGATCGCCGCGCGCCCGGCCAGCCCGTTCAGACCGAGATTTTCGCGGGCCAGCGTCGCCAGGCCGGGATCGCGCTCGACCCCGGTGACCATGACCGCCGGACAACGCGCGGCGAGGCAGAGCAGCGCCGCGCCGACGCCGCAGCCGAGATCGGCCACCCACTCGCCGGGCATCGCCGGCACCGCGGCGGCCAGCAGCACCGGATCGATCGCGGCCCGGTAGCCGTCCCGCGGCTGCAGCAGGCGGACCCGCCCATCGAGCAGCCGGTCCTCGCCGGCCGCGCGCTCCGCCTCAGGCATCCGGCAGGCTTTCCCCCGCGGATTGAAGGACATACCGCGCTTTGGCCCAGTCATCGACCGCCACCATCAGGCGGCGCGGCAAGATGCCCAGGCTCCCTTCCAGCACGGATGTGTGCATATCAAGGATGACGCTTTCGATCCGGGCATCGGTCAGCAGCGCCGTCAGGAAGGACAGCCGGACCGGGTCGTTGGTTCGCAGAAGCTCTTTCACGGGGCCCATTTCTCGTTTATGCAGCGCACACAAGCGTCATGGTGACACAATCCGGTCCGGATCGCTGCCCCGCTGCAGGCCGGTGCCGGAGATCGGAATGTGGATGTTGAGGAGCCAGGCTTGACCGCCAGTCTTGGAGCGACGAGAGCCGAGTCCCTGCCGCCGGAGCCGACCGTCGATGCCGGCGCGCTCGACCGCCTGACGGCCCTCGTCGCCGAGGATCTGGAGGCGGTGAACGCCCTGATCCTCCAGCGGATGCAGAGCTCGGTCGATCTGATCCCGCAACTGGCCGGCTATCTCATCGCCTCGGGCGGCAAGCGCATCCGTCCGGTCCTGACCCTCGCCTCGGCCCGACTGTGCGGCCATCGCGGCCAGCGCCATGTCGGCCTGGCCGCCGCGGTCGAGTTCATCCACACCGCCACCCTGCTGCATGACGACGTGGTCGACGAGAGCGACCTGCGCCGCGGCCAGGCCTCGGCCAATGTGGTGTTCGGCAATCAGGCCAGCGTGCTGGTCGGCGACTTCCTGTTCTCCCGCGCCTTCCAGGTGATGGTCGAGGACGGTTCGGTCGACACGCTGCGCATCCTGGCCAACGCCTCGGCCGTGATCGCCGAGGGCGAGGTGCTGCAGCTGTCGGCGGCGCATGACACAGTGACCAGCCGCGACACCTATCTGCGGATCATCCGCGCCAAGACGGCGGAGCTGTTCGCCGCGGCCTGCGAGATCGGCGCGGTGGTGGCAGACCGCAGCCCGGCCGAATGCGCCGCCATGCGCAGCTTCGGCACCGAGCTGGGGATCGCCTTCCAGATCGTCGACGACGTGCTGGACTACTCCGCCCGCCAGGCCCGCCTGGGCAAGACCATCGGCGACGATTTCCGCGAGGGCAAGATCACCCTGCCGGTGATCCTGGCCATGGAGCGCGGCAGCGAGGAGGAGCGCGGCTTCTGGCGCCGGACGCTGGAGGATGGCGAGCAGGCCGAGCAGGAGGATCTCGATCACGCGGTGGCCCTGCTGCAGCGCCACGGCGCTCTGGCCGACAGCATGGCGGCCGCGCGGGTTCATGCCGAGAACGCAATCCGGGCGATCCGCCTCCTGCCCGCCTCGGCGATGCGCGAGGCTTTGGAGGACGTGGTCGAGTTCGTGGTCGAGCGAGATTTCTGACGGAACTGCGACACAGGCCTTGCGGCCCCCCGCCAGTCTCGCTATAAGCCCAACCGCCGGTGCAACGGAGTGTAGCTCAGCCTGGTAGAGCGCTACGTTCGGGACGTAGAAGCCGGAGGTTCGAATCCTCTCACTCCGACCATTTCCAACCGGTTCGACGGCSCCCTCCCGAGGCGCCGTTTCCTTTTGTGCCTCCTGCCCCGGATAAAAGAGGCCGGCCCGGTTGCGGTGCGGGCCGGCCCTGAAGTGGAGCAATGGAGTCAGTCCGGCGAAGCCTTCGCCGGCCACCCCGACCGGGTCGAGGTGGTAAGTCGGACTATCTTTGATCCGACGGGGTCCCGACACCCCCATATGGGAGGGCTGCATCGGAATTCCGCGATGCGGAATTGCCCATTTCACGAGCGATTCACGGGCGGGGCACCGAGCATCAGTCGTGGTGGAACACCTCCGGCATCATCGCCCACCATTCCCCCGCCTCCCGGGTCTCGAACGGCTCCTGGCACGGCGAGCACAGCGCCCACCACTCCCGGGTCTTCGGGTCGGCCGCCATCCGCGCCATGTCGGCGGCAAAATCCACGCCGTGATACTCCCAATAGGCGAACAGGATGTTCTCCGGCTGCTTCAGGAAGATCGAGTAGTTTTGAATGTGGCAGGCGCTGATCATGGCCAGCACCTCCGGCCACACGGCCTGGTGCAGCCGCAGATACTCCGCCACCGTCTCCGGCTTCAGCCGGATGCACATGCCCATGCGCTGCATCGCCTTCTCCCTATTCCATCTTCTTCAGCGTCGGCCCCGCCACGCGACCCGGTCCTGCCGCGTCGCCTCAGCCACCCTGCCGGCGGCGTCGCGCAGCCAGGCCGGCTTGCGCGTCGTGAGATCCTCGGCGACGGCGCGGGCGCGCGAGCGGCGGGCGGAGTGAAGATTGGCCAGCTCCGCCCCCATCGCCGTCAGCAGGCGGCGCATCAGGCCGGGATCGGCCAAGGCTGGGAAATCGAGCTTGCGGCTGTTCGGCGCCAGCCGGCGGACGAGGATGCCCTTGCGCGGCTTCAGCCAGGGGTCGGCGATGCGGAACTTGCTGAAGGCGATCTCGGCGAAGCGCAGCTTGCGGTCGCCCCCCTGGACCAGGGACCAGGCCGAGGGCAGCAGCGGCTTGGCCTCGCGCGCCACCGGCCCGCCATGCCAGTCGGCGATCGCGACCCAGCGCGGCCGGCCCAGGCTGCCGAGCCCCGCCACGCGCTGGGCGGTGGCCATGGTCAGATCCGAATCGGGCATGGCCGCGGCCAGGACGTCGCGATAGGCCCGCGGCGGCGAGGCGCGCGGCAGCTGCTCCAGCGCCGACCAGAACCGCTCGCGTTCCTCGTCGCTGGCCAGCACCACGTCGCGCAGCCAGAGATGCCCGCGCTCCAGCACGAAGGCGGCTGGTGCCCGCAAGCCTTCGACATAGCCACCGAGGATGGCGGCGCAGATCTCGTCGGTCGAGACCGAGCGGTCACGGCCGCGCGCCAGCACGGCGCTGGCAGCCAGGCGGACGAGGTCGAGGGCATAGGGCGTCTCCGCCGCCTCGTCGAAATCGTTCACGCCCCAGATCAGGCGACCGTCGGCGTCGCGCCACAGCCCGAAATTGCCGATATGGGCATCACCCACCGCGACCACGCGCGGCGTCTCCATCAGGCCGGGGCACAGCTCATGCGCGGTTTCGGTCCAGCGGAAGCAGGTGGCGCGCAGGAAGAGGAAATCGCTCTCCTCCATCTTGCGATGCTTGCGGTCGAGGTCGGCCTGAACCACTTGCCGGCCGAGTTGCTCCTCGAGCCAGACCTCGTAGCGCTTGACCGACGCGGTGATCGACCCCATGCGGCCCCCGGCTTTGCCCGGCCGACATCATAGTCGGCCTCGGCCTGCCGTCCACCGCCGCGCACGGCTTCGCTCCCCAACGGGTTGCTCAGCGCGGCAGCGTCTCGACCGCCTCGACCACCAGCGGGCTCAGCTCGGCATTCTTCGCCGCCACCTGCGCCCGGATCTGGTCCTTCATCCGCGGCTCCCAGAAATCCTTGATATGCTTGCGCACGCCGGCCACCGCCTCCTCCTGGGGATAGGAGGCAAAGAAGCTGGCGATCTGGTTCGCCATGCGGGTGATCTTGTCGGCGCTGCCGCTCATGCTTCGACCCTGGTCGGAAGAAGGGGGACTGGTAGCAGGGGAGAGAAATCGGTGTAAGCGGTCATACCGTCGCCGCGGGCGAAGGCGATCAGGGTGACGCCGGCGGCCTTTGCCGTGTCGATGGCCAGCGTTGTCGGCGCCGAGATCGCGACCAGGATCGGGATTCCCGCCGCGGCCGTCTTCTGCACCATCTCGAAGCTGCAGCGGCTGGTGATCACGCAGACCCCCTGCCCCGCATCGATGTCCGCGCGGGCCAGGGCGCCGACCAGCTTGTCGAGCGCGTTATGCCGGCCGACATCCTCGCGCACCAGCCGGATCCGGCCCTCGCGGTCGGCCCAGGCGGCGGCGTGGACGGCACCGGTGCGGCTGCGGATATCCTGCAGCCCGTCGAGGTCGCGCAGCGCCCGGCGCACCGCCGCCCGCTCGACCTCGATCGGTTTCGGCGCGCGGCGCTTGCGGCCATGCAGGGTGTCGAGGTCGCTGGTACCGCAGATGCCACAGCCGGTGCGGCCGGTGATGGTCCGCACCTTCTGCAGCATCTGGGAGAACTGCGCGCCCCGCAGCGCCATCCGCACCTCGATGCCGCGCTCCTCGTCGCCCACGACCTCCTCGACCGTCAGGTCGGACGGCGTGTCGGCCAGGCCTTCGGTCAGGCTGAAGCCGAGGGCGAAATCCTCGAGATCGGCCGGCGACGCCATCATCACGGCGTAGGACAGGCCGTTATAGACCAGCGCCACCGGCACCTCGACCGCGACCACCTCCTCCACCGGCTCGGCCCAGTCGTCCCGGGTCAGCCGCCGGGCCGGCACGCGCAGGTCGGTGGGAGGCAGGGCCATGGCTACTCCGCCGCTTCCTGCGGACGCGCGATCTGGATCGTCTTCTCGCGCAGCTCGCGATAGCCGATCTGCCAGTCGGACAGGTGGTTGACCCGCCGCACCTGCACCGCCGTCACCTTGTATTCCGGGCAGTTCGTGGCCCAGTCGGAATAGTCGGTGGTGACCACGTTGGCGCCGGTCTCGGCATGGTGGAAGGTGGTGTAGACGACGCCCGGCTGCATCCGTTCGGAGATCCTGGCCCGCAGGCTGGTCTCGCCCGACCGGCTGTGCAGCGCCACCCAATCGCCGTCGCGGATGCCGCGATTCTCGGCATCCGTCGGGTGGATCTCCAGCAAATCCTCCTCATGCCAGGCGACGTTGTCGGTACGCCGGGTCTGGGCGCCGACATTGTAGTGGCTGAGGATGCGCCCCGTCGTCAGCACCAGCGGGAAGCGCGGGCCCGTGCGCTCCTCGGTCGGCACGAACTCGGTGATCATGAACCGGCCCTGGCCGCGGACGAAGCGATCGATATGCATGATCGGCGTGCCTTCCGGCGCCGCGTCGTTGCACGGCCACTGCACCGAGCCGAGCTCGTCCAGCCGCTGATACGAGACGTTCTTGAAGGTCGGGGTGGTGCGGGCGATCTCGTCCATGATCTCGCTGGGATGGGTGTAGCCCATCTTGTAGCCCAGCGCCTCGGACAGCATCATCGTCGCCTCCCAGTCGGCATAGCCGGCCTTGGGCGGGGTGACGCGCCGGACGCGGCTGATCCGCCGCTCGGCATTGGTGAAGGTACCGTCCTTCTCGAGGAAGGAGGAGCCGGGCAGGAAGACATGGGCATAGCTGGCGGTCTCGTTCAGGAACAGGTCCTGGACGATGACGCATTCCATCGCCGCCAACCCGGCCGTGACGTGCTTCACGTCCGGATCGGACTGGGCGATGTCCTCGCCCTGGATGTAGATGCCCTTGTAGGTGCCCTCGACCGCAGCATCGAGCATGTTCGGGATGCGCAGGCCCGGCTCGGCCGACAGCGGCACGCCCCACATGGCCTCGAACAGCTGCCGGGTGTTCGTGTCGGAGACGTGGCGGTAGCCGGTGAACTCATGCGGGAAGGAGCCCATGTCGCAGGCGCCCTGCACGTTGTTCTGGCCGCGCAGCGGGTTCACGCCGACGCCGCGGCGGCCGATGTTGCCGGTCAGCATCGCCAGGTTGGCCATGCCCATGACCATGGTCGAGCCCTGGCTGTGCTCGGTGACGCCAAGGCCGTAATAGATCGCGGCCCGGCCGCCGGTGGCATAGAGCCGCGCCGCCGCCCGCACCTCGGCCGCCGGCACGCCGGTGAGGCTCTCCACCGCCTCCGGCGCATGGCGCGGATCGGCGATGAACTCGGCCCAGCGCGAGAACTCGGCGATGTCGCAACGCTCGCGGACATAGTCCTCCGCCACCAACCCCTCGGTCACGATCACATGCGCCAGCGCGTTGACGACCGCGACATTGGTGCCGGGCTTCAGCGGCAGGTGGTGGTCGGCCTTGATGTGGGCCGACTTCACCAGGTCGATGCGGCGCGGATCGATCACGATCAGCCGGGCGCCCTCGCGCAGCCGGCGCTTCATCCGGCTGGCGAAGACCGGATGGGCATCGGTCGGGTTGGCGCCGATCACCACGATCACGTCGCTCTCGTCGACGCTGTCGAAATCCTGGGTGCCGGCCGAGGTGCCGAAGGTCTGGCCCAGGCCGTAGCCGGTCGGCGAGTGGCAGACCCGGGCGCAGGTGTCGACATTGTTGTTGCCGAAGCCGGCACGGATCATCTTCTGGACGAGGTAGGTCTCCTCGTTGGTGCAGCGCGACGAGGTGATGCCGCCGATCGAATCGCGGCCGTAGGTGGCCTGGATCCGCTTCAGCTCGGAGGCGGCATAGGCGATCGCCTCCTCCCACGACACTTCGCGCCACGGATCGGTGATCTGCTTGCGGATCATCGGCTTGGTGATCCGATCCTTGTGCGTCGCGTAGCCCCAGGCGAAGCGGCCCTTGACGCAGCTGTGGCCGTGATTGGCCTTGCCGTCCTTGTACGGCGTCATCCGCACCACCTCGGTGCCCTGCATCTCGGCCTTGAAGGCGCAGCCGACGCCGCAATAGGCGCAGGTGGTGACCACCGAGTGCTCGGGCTGGCCGGCCTCGATGATGCTGTTCTCCATCAGCGTCGCGGTCGGGCAGGCCTGGACGCAGGCGCCGCAGGAGACGCACTCGCTCTCCTTGAAGCCGTCATCCTGGCCGGCCGAGACGAAGGAGCCGAAGCCTCGCCCGTTGATGGTGAGCGCGAAGGTGCCCTGCACCTCCTCGCAGGCCCGGACGCAGCGCGAGCAGACGATGCATTTGGTCGGATCGAAGGTGAAATAGGGGTTGGAGGTGTCCTTCTCGCCGACCAGGTGGTTGGCGCCGTCAGTGCCGTAGCGCACCTCGCGCAGGCCCACGACGCCGGCCATGTCCTGCAGCTCGCAGTCGCCGTTGGCGGCGCAGGTCAGGCAGTCCAGCGGGTGGTCGGAGATGTAGAGCTCCATGACGTTCCGGCGAAGCTTCGCCAGCTTCGGCGTCTGCGTCCGCACCTTCATCCCGGGCTCGACCGGCGTGGTGCAGGAGGCCGGCGTGCCGCGCCGCCCCTCGATCTCGACGACGCAGAGCCGGCAGGAGCCGAAGGGCTCCAGGCTGTCGGTCGCGCACAGCTTCGGGATCGCGGTATCGATCTCGGCCGCCGCGCGCATCACCGAGGTACCGGCGGGCACGGTCACGGCCTCGCCGTCAATTTCCAGCGTCACCAGGTTGGGCGAGATCCGCGCCGGGGTCCCGAAATCCTGTTCCGTCACGAGAGCCATCGGGTGGCCTCCTTACTCGGCCGCTTGCGCCGGGGCGGGCGCGCGGTCGAAATCATCGGGGAAATGGGTCAGGGCGCTGAGCACCGGATAGGGGGTGAGCCCGCCGAGGGCGCAGAGCGACCCGTCCAGCATGGTCTCGCAGAGGTCTTCGATCAGCGTCAGGTTGCGGCCGAGCTCGCGCCCGCCCGTCTCCCGGTTGGCAATGATCTTGTCGATCGTCTCGGCGCCGCGGGTCGAGCCGATGCGGCAGGGCGTGCACTTGCCGCAGCTCTCGATGGCGCAGAACTCCATGGCGAAGCGGGCCTGAACGGCGAGGTCGACGCGGTCGTCGAACACCACGACGCCACCATGGCCGAGCATGCCCTTCTTCGCCGCCATCGACTCGTAGTCGAGCGGCGTGTCCAGCAGGCTGTCCGGGAAATAGGCGCCGAGCGGACCCCCGACCTGGACGGCGCGGAACGGCCGGCCGCTGGCGGTGCCGCCGCCGAAGCCCTCGATCAGCTCGCGCAAGGTCAGGCCGAAGGCGACCTCGATCAGCCCGCCGTGCTTGACGTTGCCGGCCAGCTGCAGCGGCTGGGTGCCGCGCGACCGGCCGGTGCCGTAATCGGCATAGAAGGCGGCGCCCTTGTCGAGGATGATCGGCACCGAGGTCAGCGACAGCACGTTGTTGATCACCGTCGGCTTGCCGAACAGGCCCTTCAGCGCCGGCAGCGGCGGCTTCGGCCGCACCATGCCGCGCTTGCCCTCCAGGCTCTCCAGCAACGAGGTCTCCTCGCCGCAGATATAGGCGCCGGCGCCAACCCGCACCTCGAGGTCGAAGCGCTTGCCGCTATCGAGGACGCTGGGGCCCAGCACGCGGCGCTGATAGGCGATGTCGATCGCCGCGTTCATCGCCGCCACCGCATGCGGATATTCCGAGCGGATGTAGATGAAGCCCTTGGTCGCGCCGGTGGCGATGCCGGCGATGATCATGCCCTCGACCAGCAGGAAGGGGTCGCCTTCCATGATCATACGGTCGGCGAAGGTGCCGCTGTCGCCCTCATCGGCGTTGCAGACGATGTATTTCCGGTCGGCCTGGGCCTGCAGCACGGTGCGCCACTTGATGCCGGTCGGGAAGCCTGCGCCGCCGCGGCCGCGCAGGCCGGAGGCCGTGACCGTCTCGACGATCGCCGCCGGCTCGATCGCCAGCGCGGCGCGCAGGCCCTTCAGCCCGTCATGCGCCTCGTAATCGTCCAGCGACAGCGGGTCGGTGATGCCGCAGCGGGCGAAGGTCAGGCGCTGCTGCCTGGCGAGGTAGGGGATCTCCTCCGGCCGGCCATGGCGCAGCGGATGGTTGCCACCCTCGGCGAAGCCGGCAGCGAACAGGCCGGGCACATCCTCAGCCTCGACCGGGCCGTAGCCGATGCGGCCGTCCGGGGTCTCGACCTCGACGAAGGGCTCCAGCCACAGCAGGCCGCGCGAGCCGTTGCGCACCAGCTGCAACTCGACGCCGCGGGCGGCAGCCTCGGCCTGGATCGCGCGGGCGACATCGTCGGCACCGACCGAGACGGCGGCGGCGTCGCGGGGAACGAAGACCTTCATCGACCCGCCTCCATGGCGTCGACCAGGCGGTCCAGTCGCTTGGTGTCGATCCGCCCGACCAGCTCGCCATCGGCCAGCGCCGCCGGGGCGCAGGCGCAGTTGCCGAGGCAATAGACCGGCTCGACCGTGATCCGGCCGTCCGCCGTGGTCTGGTGCAGGCCGATGTCGAGCCGCCGCCGCAGATGCTCGGCCAGGTCGCGCGCGCCCATCGACTGGCAGGCCTCGGCCTGGCACAGCTTCAGCACGTGGCGCCCGGCGGGCTCGGTCCGGAAATCATGGTAGAAGGTGATGACCCCGTGCACCTCGGCGCGGGACAGGTTCAGCGCGTCGGCCAGCAGCGGCACCGCCTCGCGCGGCACATGGCCGAAAACCGATTGCAGGTCGTGCAGGATGGGCAGCAGCGGCCCCTCGGTCGCACCATGCGATGCGATCACGTCACGCGCCACCTCGGCGTCCCAGCCCCGGTGTTCGGGCATCCGTCCCACTCCCTTTTCGGGTTCGTTGGTCCGGGCGGCCCTTGACTGCCACCCGATGATTTAGGATGGGCGGGTGCGTATACCAGATTCAAATACAAAGCCCGGATGAATTGATAAACAGCGTTTATGAAGAAGGCGGCTGCAGCGGCGTGCCCTGCAGCTCGGCGTCGAGGTCGAGGGTGCGGGCGGTGTCGAACAGGCCGCGGGCCAAGGGYGACGGCGGGTCGCGGTCGGCCATGACGAGACCGACGGTGCGGGTCGCCTCCGGCTCGACCAGGCGCAGCGCCCGGGTCCCCGCGGGCACGCCGAACAGGTGCAGCAGCGCCCGCGGCATGACGCTGGACCAGGGGCCGGAGCGGACATGCGAACACAGGTTGATGATGCTGTCGGTCTCGACCGCGGCATGCGGCGAGCAGCCGACCGAACGGAAGATGCCGTCGATGATCCGCCGGTTCTGCATGGTCGGGGTCAAGAGGCACAGCGGCAGCTCCGCCGCCTCGACCCAGCGGATGGTCCGGCGCGACGCCGGCGCCTGCTCCGCCGGCATCAGCAGGATGTAGTCCTCCTGGTACAGCGGCAGGCTGCGGACATGGCGCAACGGCTCGTTGTCGAGATAGGTGACGCCGACATCGATCTCGAAATTTTCCAGCCCGGCCTCGATCTGGATCGAGGTCTGGGACAGGACCGAGACGGTGACCGCCGGATGCGACTGGGCGAAGGGCGAGGTGATCAGCGAGACGATCGGCAGGGCCGAGGGCACCGCGCCGATCCGCAGCTTGCCGGCCAGTCCCTGCTGCAGCATCGCCAGCTCCTGCGCCAGGCCGTCGCGATCGGCCAGGATCTTCTTGGCCCACTCAAGCACCAAGGCACCTTCGCGGGTGAAGCCCTGGAAGCGGTGGCCGCGCTCGACGATCGGCACCTGCAGCTCTTCCTCGAGCTGGCGCAGGGCAGTGGACAACGCCGGCTGCGACACGCGGCACGCCTCCGCCGCGCGAGCGAAATGCTTCTCCCGGGCGAGCGCGACGAGGTATTCGAGCTGGCGGATGACCATCGGGCCTCCGAATGCGACTTGATAACGCATGGTTATCGGACGCCCGCGCCCTCGCCGCAAGCGGGTCAGCCCGGCGCCGTTTCGACTGGCCCTCCGCGACCCGGCCGCTAAGCTGCCGTCCTCCTCACTCGACATAGCGATCCCGTGACGACGACAGCCCTGGGCGGCGACCGCCTGCTCGACCATCCCTCCTTTCTGGTGTTCTGGGGCGCGCGGGTGCTGTCCGCCATCGGCTTCCAGATGTCGGCCGTCGCCATCGGCTGGCTGGTCTATGCCCTGACCGGCAGCGCCTACAGCCTGGGGCTGGTCGGGCTGTTCCAGTTCCTGCCGATGGTGGTGCTGACGCTGCTGGTCGGCCATGTCGCCGACCGCTACGACCGCCGCCGGATCGTCCAGATCTGCCTGTTCGTCGAGGGTGCGACGCTTGTGGTGCTGGCGCTCGGCATCCTGGACGGCTGGCTGACCGTGCCCGGCATCTTCGCCGCCGTGCTGGTGCTGGGCGCGGCCCGCGCCTTCGAGCAGCCGACCATGGCGGCGCTGCTGCCGGCGGTTGTGCCGGCCGGCATCCTGCCCCGGGCGCTCGCCGTCTCCTCCTCCGCGATGCAGACGGCGACGATCGTCGGCCCGTCGATCGGCGGGCTGCTCTACGCCGTCGGCACCACCGTGCCCTTCGCCGTCGCTGCCGCGAGCTTCCTCGGCGCCGGCGCGCTGATGCTGCTGATGCGGCTGGAGCGGCCGGCGCCGCGGCGCGAGCCGGCGACGCTGCGCTCGGTGTTCTCCGGCATCGCCTTCATCCGCAGTCAGCCGATGATCCTCGGCGCCATCTCGCTCGACATGTTCGCCGTGCTGCTGGGCGGGGCCACGGCGCTGCTGCCGATCTATGCCCACGACATCCTGCAGACCGGCCCCTGGGGCCTGGGCCTGCTGCGCGCCGCCCCTGCCGTCGGCGCGCTGACCATGTCGGCGGTGCTGACCCGGGTGCCGTTGCGTCGCGCCGTCGGCCACAAGATGTTCACGGCGGTGATCGTGTTCGGCGCCGCCACCGTGGTCTTCGCAGCTTCCACCAGCCTCGCCGTGTCGCTGGTGGCGCTGGCCGTGCTCGGCGCCGCCGACAACGTCAGCGTGGTGATCCGCAGCTCGCTGGTGCAGCTGCTGACGCCGGACGGGATGCGCGGCCGGGTCAGCGCCGTGAACTCGCTGTTCATCGGCACCTCGAACCAGCTCGGCGAGTTCGAATCGGGCATGGCCGCCGGGCTGCTCGGCGCGGTGCCGGCCGGCATCCTCGGCGGCGTCGGCACCGTGGTGGTCGCGATCCTGTGGATGCGGCTGTTCCCGGCCTTGCGCAAGGCGCAGGCCCTGTCAGGCTGATCGCATGATGACCACTCCCGCGCCGGCCGGTGTCGCCGAGCTGATCGAATGGCTGTCGGGCGACGAGTGCCACGATGCCACCGACGCCGAGCTGCTGGCCGGGCTCGGCCGGCGGCTGCGCGCGCTGGGCCTGCCGGTCGACCGGCTGAGCCTGCATCTACGCACGCTGCACCCGCAGATCCTGGCCCGGACCTTCGCCTGGAGCGAAGGCGAGCCGGTCGAGCTGCGCGACCGCGACAACTCGATCGAGCGCCTGCCCTTCTTCGCCGGCAATCCGATCCGGCGGGCCACCGAGGCGCGGCGCTGGCTGAGCCTGACGACGCGGGAGGAGATCGCCGGGCTGGAGGAGCTGGACTTCTTCCAAAGCCGCAACTTGGCGGTGGCGGAGGTGGTGCCGCTGCTGATGGGCCAGGGCCCGGCCAGCGCCGTGGTCTTCGCCACGCGGCGGCCGGAGGGGTTCGGACCGGACGGCCGCGCGCTGCTGCAGCGCATCGTCCCGGCCCTGCGCGGCGCTTGCGAGATCCGCCTGCTGCAGCTGGCCGAGGCGACGCTGCTCGACACCTATGTCGGCCCGCTCACCGGCCGGCGCATCCTGGAAGGCCATATCCGGCGCGGCGATGTCGAGACGCTGAAGGCGGCGCTGCTGCTGTGCGATCTGCGCGACTTCACCGTGCTGTCGAACCGGCTGCCGCCGGAGCAGATGCTGGACCGGCTGAACCTCTACTTCGACCAGCTGGTGCCGCCGATCGCGGCCCATGGCGGCGAGGTGCTGAAGTTCATGGGCGACGCCGTGCTGGCCTTCTTCCACCATGAGGACGGGCCGGCGGCCAGCTGTGCCGCGGCGTTCGAGGCGGCGCGCCAGGCCCTCGCCAACATCCACTCCGTCTCCCAGGCCGGCACGCCGCTGAGCGCCGGGGTGGCGCTGCACCATGGCGAGGTCGCCTACGGCAATATCGGCTCCGGCGGGCGGCTGGACTTCACCGTGATCGGCCGCGACGTCAACCTGGTCAGCCGGATCCAGACCGCCTGCGCCACCACCGGCCAGCCGCTGCTGATGTCGCCGCACTTCGCGGCGCTGCTGGACCGGCCGGGCAGCCGCAGCATCGGCCCGCACCCGCTGAAGGGCTTCGCCGAGCCGCTGGAGCTGTTCGCCTGGGAGCCCGAGTAGGGCTCAGGTGAAGGCGTCGGGCATGCTGTCCTTCTTGCGCCGCATGAAGTCC
Organism: Inquilinus sp. YAF38; assembly: GCF_052113205.1. Taxonomy (NCBI): domain Bacteria; kingdom Pseudomonadati; phylum Pseudomonadota; class Alphaproteobacteria; order Rhodospirillales; family Rhodospirillaceae; genus Inquilinus; species Inquilinus sp. YAF38. The sequence goes on from NZ_JBFRCU010000046.1 coordinate 53,699, forward strand.
TGCAGCGCTTCGTCGATCGCGGGATCGATCGCCGGCGCCTCGTACTCCTCCAGCATGCGCTTCCAGATCTTGTTGGCGCGCTGCGACGCGTCCTGCCGGCCCTCGGCCTCCCACTGCTCGTAGGAGTTGTTGTCGGCGACGGTCGACCGGTAGAAGGCGTTCTCGAAATTGCGCTGGGTGTGGTCGCAGCCGAGGTAGTGGCTGCCCGGGCCGACCTGGCGGATCGCGTCCATCGCCTGGCCGTTCTCGCTGAGGTCGATGCCCTCGGCCATCACCTGCATCATGCCGAGCTGGTCGGTGTCGAGGATGAACTTCTCATAGGAGCTGACCAGGCCGCCCTCGAGCCAGCCGGCGGCGTGCAGCACGAAGTTGACCCCGCCCAGCATGGTCGGCAGCAGGGTGTTGGCGCTCTCGAACGCCGCCTGCGCGTCCGGGGCCTTGGAGCCGCACAGCGAGCCGCCGGAGCGGAACGGCACGCCGAGGCGCCGGGCCAAAGCGGCGGCGCCGTACAGCACCAGCGCCGGCTCCGGCGTGCCGAAGGTCGGCGCGCCCGACTGCATCGAGATCGAGCTGGCGAAGGAGCCGAACACGACCGGCGCGCCGGGACGGCACAGCTGCGCCGTGGCCATGCCGGCCAGGCTTTCGGCCAGGGTCTGGGTCAGCACGCCGGCGCTGGTCACCGGCGCCATCGCGCCCGCCAGGATGAAGGGGGTGACGATCACCGCCTGGTTGGCGCGGGCATAGGTCTTCAAGGCGCCGAGCATGGTGCCGTCCCACACCATCGGCGAATTGGCGTTGATCAGGCTGATCAGGACGCAGTTCCGGTCGACGAACTCCTCGCCGAACACCAGCCGCGCCATGGCGACGGTGTCCTCCGCCCGCTCCGGCGCGGTGACCGAGCCCATGAAGGGTTTGTCGGAGTACTTGATGTGGGAATAGACCATGTCGAGATGCCGCTTGTTCACCGGCAGGTCGACGGGCTCGCACACGGTGCCGCCGGAATGGTGCATGACCGGCGTCATGTAGGCGAGCTTCACGAAGTTGCGGAAATCCTCGATCCGGGCGTAGCGGCGGCCCTCGTCGAGGGTGCGGATGAAGGGCGGGCCATAGACCGGGGCGAAGACGGTGTTGCCGCCGCCGATCTGCACGTTGCGGTCCGGGTTGCGGGCATACTGGGTGAATTCGCGCGGCGCGGTCGCCTGCACCAGCTGCCGGCACAGGCCGCGCGGGAAGCGGATGCGGGTGCCCTTGACATCGGCGCCGGCCGCCTTCCACAGCTCCAGCGTCTCCTCGTCGTCGCGGAACTCGAGGCCGATCTCCTCCAGCACCGTGTCGGCATTGTGCTCGATCARCTCCAGCCCGTCGGTCTTCAGCACCTCGTAGAGCGGGATCTTGCGCGAGATGTATTTCAGCTGCTGCAGCCCGCCGCCGCGGCGCAGGGCGCGCCGGGCCTCGGCGC
>NZ_JBFRCU010000047.1:0-54892 GCF_052113205.1 Inquilinus sp. YAF38
TGCAGCCTGCAGCCGGTCGCGCGCCTCGGCCACCGGCGCCAGCCGGATGCCGGGCAGCAGCGGGCCGCGGACCAGGCCGACCGCCAGGTCGAAGGCGGCGCGGCGAGCCGCCATAGCGGCCGCCGGGTCCTGCAGCGCCGCGAGGGCGGCGCGCAGCCGCGCCACATCGGTCCGCACCTGGCCGGGCGCGAGGCCGAGACGGTCGTCCTCGTGCCGGATCGCCCGGGCCCCGATCAGCTTGCGCAGGCGGTAGATCGTGGAGCGCAGCGCCGGGATGGCGCGGTCGCCGTCCAGCTCCGGCCACAGCTGGTCGGCCAGGTCCTCCTGGGCCCAGCCCTCGGCCGGCCCGGCGATCAGGCACCACAGCAGCTCCATCGGCTTGCGCTGCGCCTTGCCGGTGCCCATGGCGACGCGCGCGCCGTCGGCCTGCACCGCGAAGCCGCCGAGGGCGCGGATCTCGACCGGGAAGGGCCACAGCTCATGCGCCCCCTCCGGCGGCGGCAACTCCCACAGTGCGATCACGCGCCGCGTCGCCTCGGGCTCGGCGCCGGCGGCCAGGGCCCGGTCGGCCAGCCGGGCCAGGGCTGGGCGGTTCATCCCGGCGATCCGTCGGAATCCCAGGCGACCGGCGGCCTCGGCGACGCGGTTCCACGGTTCCACCACATCGTCGTCCCTGGCCAGGAACGCCTCGGCCAAGTCGGCATGCAGCAGGAAGGTGGCGTTGCCGGTGCGTGCCGCCACCTGGCGCAGCGTCTCGACATGCGGCCGTGCCGCTTCGTCCCCGGCCATGGCATAGGCGGTCGCCAGCAGCAGGCACTGGACCGCGACCTGGTGCGGCCCGCCATGGCGCCGGGCATAGTCCAGCGCTTGCCCGGCCTCGGCGACCGCGGTCATCGTATCGCCGGCGCACAGCGCCACCACGGCGCGCAGATGGTGCAGCCCGATGAAATCGGTGCGGCGCCAGCGCTGCCGGGCGCAGGTGGCGTAGCGCTGCAGCATGGAGTCGGCTGCGGCGCGGTCGCCCGCGGTCGCCACCGCCTGGACCACGACCCAGAAGGCGTTGGTCAGGCGGTGCGAGACGCGGCGGTCGCCGGCGAAGGCCACCACCTCGTCGGTCAGCCGGCGCAGCATCGCGTCGTCGCCGTCAAGATAGGCCTCGGACAGGGCGGCGTAGTACCAGGTCATGACCGACAGCGGCGCCATGTCCCGCTGCCGGGCCAGCGCCTCCAGCCGGCCCAGGAAGGGGCGGGCCGCGGCCAGGTCGCCGCGCCACCAGATCAGGTGGTTGACCAGCACGCTGCCCAGCAGCAGCTGGACCGTCGGCGGCAGGAAGGGCAGGGCGGCCTCGATCCAGCGCCGCGCCTCCCCGGCCTCCGGATGGTCTGGCCAGCCGATCAGGATGGCCATGCAGCGGGTGATCATCAGGGTCTTGAGGGTCGCCGGCGGCAGCACCTCGCCCAGCCGCGGCAGGGCGGCGTCGATCTCCTCGATCAGTCGCGGCAGCTCGCGGAAATCGAAGAAGTCGGACAGCACTGCCCGGGCCTCGCCGTTCAGCGCCATGGCGTAGTCCAGCGGCGCCGTCTCCGGTTCCAGCGTCCGGCGGATCTCGGCCAGGACCCGCTGCGCCTCGCGCGGGTCATAAGGCATCCGGGCATAGGCCAGCCAGATGCGCGGCCGTGGCCGGGCCACGATCGCGGCCGGGAACAGTTCGATGGCGTCGCGCAACTCGCGGTTACGCCCGGCCAGCGACATCGCCGCCGCTTGGTCCAGCACCAGCTCCAGCGCCTCGTCCCTGGCCCCCGCGGCCAGCAGCAGCCGGGCGGCCGGCAGCACCTCGCCGCGCCGGCCGAGTAGCCGGGCCGCCCCGGTCCGGGCCTGGTTCAGCGCCGGTGTCGGCAGTTCTGCTCCGGCCGCCTGCTCCAGCGCCGCCTGCAAGGCGTCCTGCTTGCAGAAGGCCCCGTCCGGCAGGCGAGACACCAGCCCGCCGGCGCCGGCCAAGCGGTCCAGCAGCGCCGGCGCCTCGGCTCCGCCCAGCTCAGTCCATTCGGCCGCGCCGCCCTCCTGAAGGAACGCCGTGGCCAGCAGCACGCGCCGGTCCGCCGCGCCATCGCCGCTTGGCGCGGCCATGCCGACCTGCAACAGAGCGGGCGACAGCGCGGCCAAAACGCCGGGAAGCCAGCCGCCGGCCCGGCGCAGGCAGGCCAGGAACAGCTCCTGCGACAGGTCGCGGCCGCTCGGCAGGTCGCGCGCGAAATCCGGGTATTCGTCGGCGGTGACGCGCAGATCCATGATCGGTGCCGGCGTGGCAGCCGGGTCGGGCGGGTCGAGCCGCGACAGGCACAGGATCCTGTCGGCCGGCGGCAACGCCGCGGCCAGCACCGGCAGCAGGGCGATCGTCACCGCCTCGGGCGGCACATGGTGGACGTCGTCGAAGACGATCAGCCGGGGGCCGGCCGGCCGGCCCGGCGGCGCCGCGTCGAGCCAGCGCCGCACCGCCCCGGCGATCGCGGCGAAGGCCTCCGGCGTCGGCTCCGGCGGGATGTCGGTACCGAAGCCATGCGCCAGGCCCAGGAAGCCGCCGAGCGTGGCGAACAGGCGCAGCGGGTCGGCGTCGGTATCCTCGACCGCGTACCACAGCACCGTGGCGCCGTCGGCCGTGTGCCAGCGTGCCTCGGCCCAGGCGGCGGCCAGCGCGGTCTTGCCGGCGCCGGGCGGGGCCGTGACCCACAGCAGGGTCTGCTGTGGTGCCCGGTCCAGCAGATCGAACAGGCGGCGGCGCAGGACCAGCCCCGCGGCCGGCGGCGTACCGGGCGCGCCCAGCTCGCCGGTGTCGTCCTGCCGACCCAATGCCCGCATCTCCGACCCTCTGCGATCGACGCGCCGCCGGGCTGTCCCGGCGGCGGCGGATGATGGGAAAATTTTATCGACCCGGCAATCGGTGATGCATCCGTGACGGGATCGCGGGGGAAGCTGCCGTATCGTTCGGCCATGGACGACATCCATGCCGACCTCGATTATGGCTACGATCCGGACTCGGTCGAGGCGTGCCCGATCGTGATCCCGGCGGTGCCGCTGCGGCTGCCGGTGCGGGCCGCGGTCGACCCGGCCTGGCTGCCGCCGGTCGGCACCCAGGCGACGCCGAGCGGCGTCGCCTGGGCGGTGATCTACGGCCTGGCCACGCACAAGGCGGCCCGCGCCGCCCGCCGCGCGCCGACAGAGCCGGCGCTGCAGGCCAGCCCGCACTACCCCTACATCAAGATCCTGGAGCAGACCGGCGGCCGGCCCGGACTCTGCCGCAGCGGGCCGATCTCCTGGTGCTTCGACTTCCTGCTGGCCAATGACGGCGCACCGAATCTCGAGCAGGCGCCGGCGCCGGCGCCGAAGCCCGGCCACAGCCATTGTCAGGCGGCCTGGCGGGCCTATGGCGGCACCCTGCTGGTCTCCGACTACGCCTTCAGCATCGCCGGGGCCGGCCAGATCGGCATCATCGGCGCGGCCGGGCTGGACGCGCTGCGTACCCTGATTGCGCGCGGCGTGCCGCTGGCCTGTGGCCTCTCGCTCCATGCCGATTTCCCGTCCTACGGCGGCGCCGGCCCGGTCCCCTATGTCGGCGACGGCCGGATCCTGACTCGGGCCGGCGGCTGCCGCGCCGGCCATTGCCTGCTGGTCGTCGGCTATGACGATGCGCTCGGCGCCGTGCTGCTGCGCAACAGCTTCGGCCCCGGCTGGGGCACCGAATGGGGCGGCAGCGGCGGCCACATCTGGATGGCCTACCGCACCTTCCAGGCCCTGGCCCAGGGCAGCGCCTTCTTCATCGACGAGGGCTGCCGCCCCGAATCTTTTGGAGCATGTGATGGCACTCGGTTTCTTCGCGGTCTTGCCGGGCTATGCCGGCCCGGTTCCCCCCGGCTACACCCTGGTCGAATACGACAACACCACGTTCTTTTACGCCAGCGATGACGACGACATCGTCATCGGCAGCGATATCGGGGCGAAGGTGGCCGGCGAGGGCGGCTATGACATCCTCGACTATTCCGGCTTCAACCGCGGCATCGTGATCAACGAGTTCGAGGGCTCGGTCCGGGATGCCGACGACATCATCATGCAGTTCATCCCCGATCCGAGCCGCGGCTTCGAGGAGTACCGCGGCACCGCGTTCAACGACGTGCTGATCGCGGCGACGGGAGCCGACCAGACGCTGCGCGGCAATGGCGGTGATGACATGCTGGTCGGCGGCATCAATGTCGAGCTGCTGGACGGCGGCACTGACATCGACACCGCCAGCTATGCCAACTCCGCGGTCGGGGTGACGGTCGACCTGCGGCTGGCCGGTGCCCAAGTCTCGGCCGGCGACGCCAATGGCGACACGCTGACCGGCATCGAGAACCTGACCGGGTCGGCCCAGGCTGACGCGCTGCATGGCGATACCGGAGACAACATCCTCACCGGCGGCGCCGAGGCGGACCTGCTCGTCGGCGACGCCGGCGTCGATACGGCGGATTATTCGGGATCGTTGGCCGGGGTGACGGTCGATTTGTCGCTCGGCACCGGAATCGGTGGCGACGCCCAGGGCGACACGCTGGCGACGATCGAGAACCTCACCGGATCGGCTTTGGCCGACCACCTCTACGGCGACGCCAGCTTCAATGTGCTGCTCGGCGGCGCCGGGGACGACACGCTGCGCGGCGCCGCCGGGGCGGATGCGCTGGACGGCGGCGACGGCTCGGACTTCGCCAACTTCCAACGCTCGGCGGTCGCGGTGATGGTGGACCTGCTGGCCCACACCGCCTCCGGCGGCGACGCCGAGGGCGACGTGCTGACCAACATCGAGAACCTGTATGGCTCGAGCTTCGACGACCGGCTGGCCGGCGACGACGACCGCAACATCATCGGCGGCGAGCTCGGCAGCGACACCCTCGTGGGCAATGGCGGCGGCGACGTGCTCTCGGGCGAGGGCGGCGATGACAACCTCGACGGCGGCGACGGCAACGACCGACTCGTCGGCGGCGACGGCATCGACACCATCCATGGCAGCACCGGCGCCGATTCCGTCGACGCGGGTGCTGACAACGACCAAGTCTTCGGGGAGGCGGGCGACGACAACCTTTATGGCGGCGCCGGTGCGGACACGCTCGACGGCGGCGACGGCAACGACGTCCTCGAAGGGGCAGCCGGCGGTGACATCCTGGCCGGCGGCGCCGGCATCGACGTCGCCAGCTATGCCGGCTCGGCCGCCGGGGTGGCGGTGAATCTGGCCAGCGGTACGGGCGCGGGCGGCGGCAGCGATGCCGAGGGCGACATCCTGACGGAGATCGAGAACGTCCTCGGCTCGGCCTTCCCCGATGTACTGACTGGCGATGACGCCGCCAACACGCTCTGGGGCATGGCCGGCGACGATGTCCTGATCGGAGGCAGCGGCGGCGACGCGCTGAAGGGCGGCGCCGGGGCGGACCGTTTCGTCTACACTGCGCTGTCCGACAGCGCGGCCTCGGGCCTCGGCAAGGACTCRATCCGGGACTTCTCGACCGGTGACAAGATCGACCTGTCGGCGATYGACGCCGACGGCAACTCCACGAACGGCGACACCGCCTTCACCTTCGGCACCGGCGATTACACCCGCCATGCCGGCGAGCTGCGGGTGGTAACGGCCGGCGAGGTCCAAGTGGTCTATGTCGACGTCAACGGCGACAAGGTTTCCGACTTCGCCATCAACGTCTTCTCCGACCACTCCCTCACCGACGGCGACTTCGTGCTTTAGAGCCGCCGCCGCGCAGCAACCCAGGGAGGCGTGTCATGGCCACCTACTTCTTCTCGGTCGACGGGCCCGAGACCGGCTCGGTCGGTCCCGGCGAATTCGCCATCGTCAACAATCTCGCCTTCTTCGACACCACCGACACGGTGACCGGGGCGGCGAACGCCACCCTCGGCTTCGGCATCACCGGCGACCTGGTCCTGGACCTGACCGGCTATGCCGGGATCACCGGCTTCGGCATCGTCAACGCCCAGACCACCGGCAGCGTCGACCTGACCGTCGGCCAGGACTTCTACGACGCCAATGTCGCCGCGGGGGCGCATCTCATCATCCAGGGCACCGGCAGCACCGTGACGCTGAACGCCGGCGGGCTGGCCGGCGAGCGGCCGGTGGACCTGATCTCCTTCTCCGCCGGGAACGACGTGCTCACCGGCGGCGCCGGCGGCGACAGCCTTTATGGCGGGGCGGGCGCCGACCAGCTCGACGGCGGCGCCGGCTTCGATCTCGCCCGCTACGACAACGCCGCCGCCGGCGTGGTCGCCAACCTGCAGACCGGCGTCAACCAGGGGGATGCCCAGGGCGATGTCTACACCAGCATCGAAGGCCTCGTCGGCTCCGCCTTCGCCGACACCCTGACCGGCGATGGCGGGGCGAATGTCCTGTCCGGCGCGGGCAGCGACGACGTTCTGGCGGGAGGGGCGGGCGCCGACGCGCTCGACGGCGGCAGCGGCGTCGACACTGCGGATTATTCCGCGTCGTCTGCCGTGGCCATCGCCCTGGGGTTCGGCATCGGCCATGGCGGCGACGCCGAGGGCGACACGCTGACAAACATCGAGACCCTCGTCGGCTCCGCCTTCGACGACCAGCTGATCGGCAGCAGCCTGGACGACACCCTCGTCGGCGGCGCCGGCAACGATACCCTGTTCGGACGCGGCGGCGCCGATCATCTGGACGGCGGCGACGGCGTCCTCGACATCACCTCCTATACCGACTCTACGGCCGCGGTGACGATCGACCTGTCGCTCGGCACCGGCCATGGCGGCTACGCAGAAGGCGACACGCTCTCCGGCATCGAAATTGTGTTTGGCTCGGCCTTCGACGACACACTGATCGGTGACGGCGCCGCGAACTTCCTCTGTGGTTTGGGCGGCGACGACAGGCTCGTCGGCGGCGCCGGCGCCGACTTCCTCTTTGGCTATAACATCACCGTCGGCGACACCGGCATCGACACGGCGGACTACTCGACCTCGGCGGCCGGGGTCACGGTCGATCTGATCTCCGGCACCGGCCATGGCGGCGATGCCGAGGGCGACAGGCTGACGCAGATCGAGAACCTGACCGGGTCGGCGCTGGCCGACCGGCTGACCGCCGGGGCCGGAACGAACGTTCTGACCGGCGGCGCCGGTGACGACGCTCTGCATGGTGGGGCGGGGGCCGATGTGCTGGATGGCGGCGCCGGCATCGACCAGACAGACTACCGCGGKTCCGCGGCGGCCGTCACCGTCGACCTGTCGGCCCACACCGCCGCGGGCGGCGACGCCCAGGGCGATACGCTGACCGGCATCGAGAACCTCTTCGGCTCGAGCCTCGACGACCATCTGACCGGTGACGACGGCCGCACCATCCTCGGCGGCGGCAACGGCGCCGACACGCTCGTCGGCAATGGCGGTGACGACGCCCTGGCCGGTGAGGCCGGCGACGACAGCCTCGATGGCGGCGATGGCGCCGACCGCCTGATCGGCGGCGCCGGGGTCGACACCATTCATGGCGGCATCGGCAATGATTCGATCGATGGCGGCAGCGAGAACGACCAGGTCTTCGGCGAGGCCGGCAACGACAGCCTCGCCGGTGGCACCGGCGACGACCGGCTCGAGGGCGGCGACGGCAACGACGTGCTCGACGGCGGCGCCGGGGCCGACACGCTGGTCGGCGGGGCCGGCATCGACACCATCAGCTACACCGCCTCGGCCAGCGGCGTCGTCGTCAGCCTCGCCACCGGCACGGCGGAGGGCGACAGCTTCTCGGGCATCGAGCAGGTGCTGGGCTCGGAATTCGCCGACACGCTGACCGGGGACGCAGCCGCCAACACCCTGTGGGGCATGGGTGGCGGGGATGTCCTGACCGGTGGCGGCGGCGGCGACGCGCTGAAGGGCGGCGCCGGGGCGGACCGTTTCGTCTACACTGCGCTGTCCGACAGCGCGGCCTCGGGCCTCGGCAAGGACTCGATCCGGGACTTCTCGACCGGTGACAGGATCGACCTGTCGGCGATCGACGCCGACGGCAACTCCACGAACGGCGACACCGCCTTCACCTTCGGCACCGGCGACTATACCCGCCATGCCGACGAGCTGCGGGTGGTGACGGCCGGCGAGATCCAAGTGGTCTATGTCGACGTCAACGGCGACAAGGTCTCCGACTTCGCCATCAACGTCTTCTCCGACCACCCTCTCACCGCTGGCGACTTCGTGCTTTAGAGCCGCCGCCGCGCAACAACCCAGGGAGGCGTGTCATGGCCAACTACACCTTCTCCGTCGACGGACCCGAGACCGGCGCGGTCGGTCCCGGCGAATTCGCCATCGTCAACAACCTCGCCTTCTTCGACACCACCGACACGGTGACCGGGGCGGTCGGCGCCACCCTGGGCTTCGGCATCGCCGGCAATCTGGTCCTGGCCCTGACCGGCTATGCCGGGATCACCGGCTTCAACGTCGTCAGCGCCCAGGCCACCGGCAGCGTCAACCTGACCATCGGCCAGGATTTCTACGACGCCAACATTACCGGCGCGGTGACCCTCACGGTCCAGGGCACCGCCCAGGGCGGCACCGTGACGCTCAACGCCGGCGGGCTGGGCGCGGGCACCTCGGTGGACCTGATTTCCTTCTCGGCCGCGAACGACGTGCTCACCGGTGGTGCTGGCGGCGACAGCCTTTATGGCGGGGCGGGCGCCGACCAGCTCGACGGCGGCGCCGGCTTCGATCTCGCCCGCTACGACAACGCCGCTGCCGCCGTGGTCGCCGACCTGCAGACCGGCGTCAACCAGGGGGATGCCCAGGGTGACATCTACACCAGCATCGAAGGCCTCGTCGGCTCCGCCTTCGCCGACAAGCTGACCGGCAATGCCGCCGACAACACCCTCATCGGCGGCGCGGGCAATGACGGCCTGTTCGGGGGCGGCGGCGCCGATAATCTGGTCGGCGGCGACGGCTTTCTCGACGTCGCATCGTATCTCGGCTCCGCGGTCGCGGTGACGGTCGATCTGTCGCTCGGCACCGGCCATGGCGGCGATGCCGAAGGCGACACGCTCACCGGCATCGAAGGCATGGACGGCTCGGCCTTCGACGACGCCCTGATCGGCGACGGCGGCGGGAATGTGCTTGCAGGCGAAATGGGTGATGACAGGCTGGTCGGCGGCGCCGGCGACGACCTCCTCATCGGTGACAGCGATCTTCCGACGGACACCGGCGATGATGTGCTGGTCGGGGGCGCCGGCGCCGACCGCCTCTACGGCGATTTCCCCGGAGGCCCCGGTGGTGTCGGCGTCGATACGGCGGACTATTCCGCCTCGACCGCCGGGGTCACGGTCGATCTCATCTCCGGCACCGGCCTCGGCGGCGATGCCCAAGGCGACACGCTGTTCCAGATCGACAACCTGGTCGGGTCGGCGCTGGCCGACCGGCTGATCGCCGGTGCCGGGGCGAACGCCCTCACCGGCGGCGCCGGCGACGATGCCCTGCATGGCGGGGCCGGGGCCGATGCGCTGGACGGCGGCTCCGGCATCGATCAAGTCGACTACCGCGGCTCCGCCGCCGCCGTCACCGTCGACCTGCAGGCCCACACCGCCACGGGCGGCGATGCTCAGGGCGACGTGCTGACGGGCGTCGAGAACCTGTTCGGGTCCAGCTTCGACGACCATCTGACCGGCGATGATGGCCGCACCATCCTCGGCGGCGGCAACGGCGCCGATACGCTGGCGGGGAATGGCGGCGACGATTCCCTCGCCGGCGAGGCCGGCGACGACAGCCTCGACGGCGGGGACGGCGCCGACCGCCTCATCGGCGGCGCCGGGCTCGACACCATCCATGGCGGCGTCGGCAACGACTCGGTCGACGCCGGCAGCGAGAACGATCAGGTCTTCGGCGAGGCCGGCAGCGACAGCCTCGTCGGCGGCACCGGCAACGACCGGCTCGAAGGCGGCGACGGCAACGATGTGCTCGACGGCGGCGCCGGGGCCGACACCCTGGTCGGTGGCGCCGGCATCGACACCATCGGCTACACCGCCTCGGCGACGGGGGTCACCGTCAGCCTCGCCGCCGGTACCGCCGAGGGCGACAGCTTCTCCGGCATCGAGCAGGTGCTGGGCTCGGCCTTCGCCGACACGCTGACCGGCGACGCTCTCGCCAACACGCTGTGGGGCCTGGACGGCAACGACGTGCTCAGGGGTGGCGGCGGGGGCGACGTGCTGAAGGGCGGCGCCGGCAACGACCGCTTCATCTATGCCGCCCTCTCCGACAGCGCCGTCTCCGGCCCCGGCAAGGACACTATCACCGATTTTACGACCGGCGACCGCATCGACCTGTCCGCGATCGACGCCGACGGCAACGCGGCCAACGGCAACACCGCCTTCACCTTCGGCACCGGCGGCTTCACCGGCGCGGGCGGAGAACTGCGGGTGGTGACGTCAGGGGGCACCCAGGTGGTTTATGCCGACGTCAACGGCGACAAGGCGCCGGACTTCGCCGTCAACGTCGTCTCCGACCATCCGCTCACGGCCACGGATTTCGTGCTCTGAGAGAGGTCACTCCCCGCGCAGCACGGTGGTGGAGAGCGGCGGCAGGGAGATCACCAGCCGGTCTTGGCCGTCCGCCTCGCGGATCGCCACGGGCGGCCTCTCCGCGGCGATGCCGCCGCCGCCATAGACCCGGGCATCGGTGTTGAGGATCTCGCGCCACTGCCGGCCCTGCGGCACCCGGATACCGTAATCCGGCCGCGGCACCGGGGTGAAGTTGCAGACCACCAGGATCGGCGGGTCGCCCTCGGCGCCCAGCCGCAGATAGGCGAACACGCTGGCTTCGGCATCGCCGGCCACGGTCCAGGCGAAGCCGGCGGGCTCGGCGTCGCGCCGGTGCAGCGCCGGCTCGGCCCGGTAGATCCGGTTCAGGTCTCGGACCAGCCGCTGCATGCCGCGGTGCAGCGGGTCGTCGAGCAGGTGCCAGTCGAGCTGGGCGTCGTGGTTCCACTCGCGCTCCTGGCCGAACTCGCCGCCCATGAACAGCAGCTTCTTGCCCGGCGAGCTCCACATGAAGCCGAAATAGGCGCGTAGATTGGCGAAGCGCTGCCAGGTATCGCCCGGCATGCGTCCCAGCAGCGACCCTTTGCCGTAGACCACCTCATCATGCGACAGCGGCAGCATGAAGCGCTCGCTGAAGGCGTAGAGCAGGCCGAAGGTCATCGCGTGGTGGTGGTATTTGCGATGGATCGGGTCCTGCGCAATGTAGCCGAGCGTGTCGTGCATCCACCCCATGTTCCACTTGTAGTTGAAGCCGAGGCCGCCTTCCGACACCGGCGCGGTCACGCCGGGCCAGGCGGTCGATTCCTCGGCGATCACCACGGCGCCGGGGAGGCGCTCGGCCACCAGCGCGTTCAGCCGGCGCAGGAAGGCGATCGATTCCAGGTTCTCGCGCCCGCCATGGGCGTTGGGAATCCATTCGCCCTGGTTGCGGCTGTAGTCGCGATAGAGCATGGACGCGACGGCATCCACGCGCAGCCCGTCGACATGGTAGCGGTCCAGCCATTCCAGGGCGCTGGCCAGCAGGAACGCGGCCACTTCGGTGCGGCCGAGATTGTAGATCCAGGTGTTCCAGTCCCGATGGAAGCCTTCGCGCGGGTCGTCGTATTCGTACAGCGCGGTGCCGTCGAAGCGATGCAGGCCGTGGGCGTCGCCGGGGAAATGCGCCGGCACCCAGTCGACCAGCACGCCGATGCCGGCCCGGTGGCAGGAATCGACGAAGCGGGCGAAGGCCTCCGGCGGCCCGAAGCGCGCGGTCGGAGCGAACAGGCCGAGCGGCTGGTAGCCCCAGCTGCCGGTGAACGGGTGCTCGGCGATCGGCATCAGCTCGAGATGGGTGAAGCCCATGCCGGCGACATAAGGCACCAGCCGCTCCGCCAAGCCGTCCCAACTGAGCGGCTTTCCGTCCTCGCCATGCAGCCAGGAGCCGGCATGCAGCTCGTAGATTGAGATCGGGGCGGAGGCGTCCTGCCGCTCGGCCCGTCCCTGCATCCAGTCGCCGTCGGTCCAGCGGAAGGGCAGGGGCAGCGGCACCACGGAGGCGGTGCGTGGCGGCGGCTCGGTCTCGCGCGCCAGCGGGTCGGCCCGTTGCGGCAGCGCATGGCCGTACCGGTCCACCAGCTCGAACTTGTAGAGATCCCCGTCGGCGACGCGCGGGATGAACATTTCCCAGATGCCGCCGTGATGCCGCAGCCGCATCGGATGGCGCCGGCCATCCCAGCTGTTGAACTCGCCGACCACCGAGGCGCGGCTGGCATTCGGCGCCCAGACGGCGAAGCGGGTGCCCTCGACCCCGTCGATCGTCACCACCCGGGCACCCAGGCAGCGCCGCACCGCCTCCGGATCGCCGGCGGCCAAAGCGTGCAGGTCGGGATCGTCCAGCAGCACCCCGAAGCCATAGGGGTCCTCGGTCTCCTGCACCGCGCCCCCTGGCCAGGTGATGCGCAGCAGATAGGGCTCGTCCTCGTTCAGCACGCCGGCGAACACCCCGGCCGGGTGGACCGGCTTCAGCTTTGCCAGGCGACGCCCGTCCGACCGCGCCATCGCCTCCACCCCGATGGCATTGGGCAGGCAGGCGCGGACGACGATGCCGTCCCCGGTCGGATGGGGGCCGAGCACCGCGAAGGGATCGCCATGGCGCCCCGCCGCGATCGCGTCCAGGGCGGCGGGATCGAGGCCGGTCGGCAGTGCGATATCAGGCATCGGTCAGAACCTTGGCTTCGGCGACGAGCTGGTCGAGAAGGGCGGCCAGGCCGCGGATCGGCAGGCCGATCCAGCCGGGGCGGTTTGCCGCCTCGTAGCGGATCTCATAGGCCGCCTTCTGCAGCGAGAACAACGCGATCAGCGCCTCTTCGGCCTCCGGCGTCGCCCAGGGATGCGGTGCCGCCCGGGCGACCGCGCGATAGGCGTCGAGGAAGGCCTGCGACGCCTCGCTTCGATACCGCTGCAGCAGGGCAGTCCGCTGCTCCCGCATCGCTTCGGGGATGGAATCGTGGGTGGCGTCGTCGGCCGTAGCCGCGGCGTAGTCGATCGACCGCAGCAGGCCGGCGACGTCGCGCAGCGGGCTTGATTTGTGCCGGCGCTCGGCGATCGGCCGGGTCGGCTCGCCTTCGAAATCGATCAGATAGGCGTCGCCCTGCGCCACCAGCACCTGGCCGAGATGGAAGTCGCCATGAACCCGGGTCTGCAGCGACCCTCGTCCGGCGTCTGCCAGGCGCTCGACCAGCCGTGCCAGCCCGTCCTGGCCGGCCAGCAGCCGCTTTGCCGCCGCTTCCGTCGCGGCATCCGGACAGTCGCGCATCGCCGCGACCGTGGCGACGGCGCCGTCGATCTCGACCCGCGCCTCCTCGATCCAGCCGCGGACCGTCGCGGCATCCACCGGCTCCGGCGAGAAGGCCGGGTCGTCGGAAGGCTGGGCCAGAATGGTATGGATCTCGGCCAGCCGTCGGCCGATCGCGGCGGCGAAGCCGGCCTCGTCGGCGAAGCCTTCCTCGCCGCCGGCACCATCGGTCAGGGTCATCTCGTCCACCGTCCGCCGCAGATTGTCCAGGCTCCAGCCCCAGCCGTCGCCCTGGTTGCGGACGAAGCCCTGGACGATCGAGAGCGTCCGCGGCTCGCCGTCGGCGCCGATCCGTACCACCTCGCCGAACAGGGGGGCGATGTTGCCGGCGCCGTGCTCGGTCAGATAGCGTCCCATCTCCGCTTCGGGATGGATGCCGGGACGGATCCGCCGGATCACCTTGAGCACCAGCTTGTCGCCGAGGACGAGAGAGCTGTTCGACTGCTCCGCCGACAGCCACTGGATCTCGATATCCGGCGGCAGCGCGAATCCTTCCATCCGCGACGTCGGCCGGAACCGGATCTCACCGTCCTCGGTGGGCACCGTGCGGCCGGTCCGCAGCCCATCGATCAGGGCCAGCGGAAAGTCTCGGATCGAGAAGGCATCGGTCAGGAAGCCGACGCGGCGGCCGCGCCGGACCCGGGCGACGGCCAACTGCTGCTGCAGCGCCGGCAGGCCGCCATCCTCCCAGGCGATGCCGAGCGGCACCTGGTAGCAATCCGTCGTGCCGCCGGCGGTCGTCTCCACCTGGGTCAGCATCAGATCGGTCCCCGGCAACGGCGTCGCCTTGGCGATGCGGACGCTGTCGATGCGCCGGTCCTTGGCCGCGAACCAGCGGCGCTTCGGCAGATAGGCCGGCAGGCTCTCCGTTTCCAGGATCTGCCGCGACGCCGAGGACAGCACGTCGGCCAGCCCGTCGCGCAGCACCAGGGTGACGAATTCCGGCATCTGCTCCGGCGGCTCCTGGTGCCAGCGCGGCGCCGTGGCGTCGGCGTGCAGATGGAACCAGTAGAAGCCATAGGGCGGCAGGGTCAGCAGGTAGGTCAGCTGGCCGATCGGCGGGAACACGGTGTCGCCGGTCATCTCGACCGGCGAGCGGCCCTCGAAATCGGCGAGGTCGAGCTCCACCGCCTGCGGTGCCCGCGACAGGTTGGCGACGCACAGGATGGTCTCGTCCTCGAAGCTGCGCAGATAGGCCAGGATCTTGCGGTTGCCGGGGTAGAGGAAACGCAGCGTGCCGCGGCCGAAGGCGCGATGCCGGCGGCGCAGCGCCAGCATCCGGCGGGTCCAGTTCAGCAGCGAATGCGGGTCGCGCCCCTGGGATTCGACATTCACCGCCGGGAAGCCATAGAGGGCATCCATGATCGCCGGCAGCACCAGCTTTTCCGGATCGGCACGGGAGAAGCCGCCGTTGCGGTCGGGCGACCATTGCATCGGCGTACGCACCCCGTCGCGGTCGCCGAGATGGATGTTGTCGCCCATGCCGATCTCGTCGCCGTAATACAGCACCGGCGTCCCCGGCATCGACAGCAGCAGGCTGTTCATCAGCTCCACGCGACGGCGGTCGCGCTCGAGCAGCGGCGCCAGGCGGCGGCGGATGCCGAGATTGATCCGGGCGCGCCGGTCGGCGGCATAGGTCTCCCAGAGGTAGTCGCGCTCGCTGTCGGTCACCATCTCGAGCGTCAGCTCGTCATGGTTGCGCAGGAAGATCGCCCATTGGCAATTCTCCGGGATCTCCGGCGTCTGGCGCATGATGTCGCTGATCGGGAACCGGTCCTCGCGCGCGATCGCCATGTACATCCGCGGCATCAGCGGGAAATGGAACGCCATGTGGCATTCGTCGCCGCGGCCGAAATACTCCTGCGTGTCTTCCGGCCATTGATTGGCCTCGGCCAGCAGCATGCGGCCCGGGTAATGCGTGTCGAGATAGCCCCGGATCTGCTTCAGCACCGCATGGGTCTCGGGCAGGTTCTCGTTCGAGGTGCCCTCGCGCTCGACCAGGTAGGGGATGGCGTCGAGGCGCAGCCCGTCGATGCCGAGGTCGAGCCAGAACCGCATCACCCGCAGCACCGACTTCAGCACCCGCGGGTTGTCGAAGTTCAGGTCCGGCTGGTGCGAGTAGAAGCGATGCCAGAAATAGGCGCCGGCCACCGGGTCCCAGGTCCAGTTCGACTTTTCGGTGTCGAGGAAGATCACCCGGGTGCCGGCATAGGCCTGGTCGGTGTCGGACCAGACGTAGAAGTTCCGGGCCGCGGAGCCGGGCTTGGCCCGCCGCGCCCGCTGGAACCAGGGATGCTGGTCCGAGGTGTGGTTGATCACCACCTCGGTGATCACCCGCAGGCCGCGGCGGTGCGCCTCGGCGATGAAGCGGCGCGCATCGGCCATGGTGCCGTAATCCGGATGCACCTCGGTATAGGCGGCGATGTCGTAGCCGTCGTCGCGCCGCGGCGAGGGGTAGAAGGGCAGCAGCCACAACGTGTCGACGCCCAGGCTGGCGATGTAGTCCAGCTTCGAGATCAGCCCTTTGAAGTCGCCGACGCCGTCGTCGTTGGCATCGAAGAACGACTTCACATGCAGCTGGTAGATCACCGCGTCCTTGTACCAGGTCGGGTCATCGAAGCCGGGGGCGGGGGAATCGTTGGCCATGGTCACACCTCCTGCGCCGGACGGACGCGCCAGATCGCGAAAGGCGCGGCGGGGTCGAGGCGGATATGCTGGATTTTGCCGTGCCAGGTGAATTGGCGGCCGGTCATCATGTCCTCGGCCGCCAGGGCGCCGTGGTCCGGCAGGCCCCATTCCCACAACGGGATCTCGATATCGGCCTCCTGCGGCCGGTGCGGGTCGAGATTGACCGCGATCAGCAGGACGTTGCCTCGGTCGGGCGTCGCCTTGCCGTAATAGAGGATGCTGTCGTTGAAGGCGTTGTAGAAGGTCAGGCCCAGATGGGTCTGCAGCGCCGGGTTGGCGTGGCGGATCCGGTTCAGCCGGGTGATCTCGGCGACGATGTTGCCGGGCCGGTCCAGGTCCCAGACGCGCAGCTGGTACTTCTCGCTGTCGAGATACTCCTCCTTGCCCGGGATGGCCTGCGCCTCGCACAGCTCGAAGCCGTTATACATCCCCCACAGCCCGGACAGCGTGGTCGCCAGCGCGGCGCGGATCAGGAAGCCCGGGCGGCCGCTGATCTGCAGGAACTGCGGGTTGATGTCCGGCGTGTTGACGAAGAAGTGCGGCCGGAAGAAGTCCTTCGGCGCGGTGGTGGTCAGCTCGGTCAGGTAGCTGGTTAGGTCCGCCTTGCTGTTGCGCCAGGTGAAGTAGGTGTAGCTCTGCGAGAAGCCGATCTTGGCCAGCCGGTACATCACCTTCGGCCGGGTGAACGCCTCGGCCAGGAAGACCACGCCGGGATCGCGGCTGCGGATGTCGGCGATCAGCCACTCCCAGAACGGGAAGGGCTTGGTGTGCGGGTTGTCGACCCGGAACAGCCGAACGCCCTCGCCGACCCAGAAGGCGACGATGTCGCGCAGGGCCCGCCACATGTCGGGCAATGCTGCCTCGGCATAGAACTCGACATTGACGATGTCCTCGTACTTCTTCGGCGGGTTCTCGGCGTAGCGGATGGTCCCGTCCGGCCTCCAGCCGAACCAGCCGGGATGCTCGCGCAGCCAGGGGTGGTCGGGGGAGCATTGGATGGCGAAGTCAAGCGCCAGCTCCAGCCCGTGCTCCGCCGCCGCGTCACGCAGCCGGCGGAAATCCTCGATTGTGCCGAGCTCGGGGTGGATCGCGTCATGCCCCCCTTCGTCCGAACCGATGGCATAGGGGCTGCCGGGATCGTCCGGCCCCGGGGTCAGGCTGTTGTTGCGGCCCTTGCGGTTCTTCCGGCCGATCGGATGGATCGGCAGCAGGTACAGCACGTCGAAGCCCATGGCGCGGATAGCCGGCAGCCGCGGGATCACGTCGTCGAAGGTGCCGTGCCGGTTCGGGTCGCCGCTCTGCGACCGCGGGAACAGCTCGTACCAGCTGGCGAAGCCGGCAGCGCGGCGCTCGGCATCCACCGCCTGCGGCGGGTCCTGGCG
Organism: Inquilinus sp. YAF38; assembly: GCF_052113205.1. Taxonomy (NCBI): domain Bacteria; kingdom Pseudomonadati; phylum Pseudomonadota; class Alphaproteobacteria; order Rhodospirillales; family Rhodospirillaceae; genus Inquilinus; species Inquilinus sp. YAF38. Next base: position 17,448 of record NZ_JBFRCU010000047.1, read on the forward strand.
GATGGCGAAAGGCCGCCGGTCGGCCTTGGTCATCAACGCCGCCGTCTCCAGCGCCTGCAGCCGCGCCAACTGGTCCGCCGGCATGGCTCCGGCGAAGCCCGCCAGCAGCGCGTCCAGCTCGGCCCGAATCTTGCCGCGGGCGGGGTCTTTGGCCCGTTCGATCAGCAGCCGGCCTTCCTCGATCTCGACGGTCAGGTCCAGCCCGGCCAGCTGCTTCTTGCGCAGATCGGACAGGTAGGTGGCGAACTCGTCGCGCCACGCCTCGACGGCGAAGAGGTAGCGCCCGATCCGCTCCAGCGGAAACTCGCCCGCCCAGCGGTCGTTGCCGATCGGCGCCATGCGCTGTTCGCGCCAGTTCCGCTCATCCTCCGGCCGCCACAGCAGGGCGACGGCGGTGATCTCGTGCCCGTCGGTGATCACGTCGGCCTCGACCCGCACGCTTTCGCCGGCGGTGCGCCGGACCGGGAAGCGCGGATGGCCGGGGGAGGGGGAGATCGCCTCGATCGCCACCCGGGGCGCTCGGATGGCGCGGGCCAGGTCCAGCTCGGCGACGCGCGACGGGGCGGCGGCGACCGGCGCCGCGCGTGGCGCCTCCAGCACCCGGGTCTCGCCGGCGTCAAGCGTGATCGGGCCGTCCAGCCCGGCCGGCGCCGCGCCCGGCTTGCCCGTGCCCAGCTTGTCCATGAACGGGCCGAATTCACCGCCGACGCCGCGCAGCACCGGCGCCGGCTGCAGCGTGGCCGGCCGGTGCAAGTYGGTATTGGCCAGAATCAGCTCGGCTCGTTCCGGCGCCGCGCCGGCTTCGGTGCGCAGCAGCGCGACCACGGTGGCCTCGGGGCCGGTCAGGCCGCGCAGCGCGGCGGCTTTGCCGTCCGGCCGGCCCAGCGCCGCGATCGTGGCGCCGATCTCCTCGCTCAGGTCGAACGGCGCCGTCTCGCGGGCCCAGCGCAGCTCGGCTTCGGCGGTGCCGATCGGCGTCTCGCGGGCGGCGAGCTCGAAGCCCATCGGCAGCAGCAGCCCGTCGCCCGCGGCAGCGGCCAGCCGCAGCGACCGCCGGTAGGCGCGGCGCAGCAGCGCCGGGCGCCGGACAATCGCCGCCAGGCGCGGGCCGGCGGTCGGCTCGGGGGTGGTGATGGCCGGCAGCACCGGCGCCGCCGGATCGGGCGGCGACCGGCGCCAGCTGTCGAGCAGCCCGGCGGTCGCGAGAGTGGCGTCGAAGCCGCTGTCGCGCAGCAGGGCCTGGTCTGCCGCCGGGTCGGCCCAGGCGCCGAACCAGATGTCGGCGGCCTCTTGGCGGGTCCCTGCGATGACGCCCGCCCATTGCCGGGCCTCGTCCGCATCGGAGGCGCCACAGACGAAGCCGCCGATGCCCGCCTTCACCAGGGCTGCGAGCGCGCGCGCCAGCCCGGCATCCTTCCGCAGCACCACGTCCCGCCCGTCCGGCGCCCGGCGCGGGTCCGGCGGATCATCGTCCGGCGGGGCCTGCCCCGCGCCGGCAGGCACGATCCGGCCCGCCAGGTCGAGGACGACGCCCAGCCCATGGCCGCGGCAGGCCGCGACGACGGAGTCCAGCGCGGCCGATCCCCAGGAGTCCGGCGCCGCCGCGATCATGACGTGGCCGAACCCCATCCGCGCGACATGCGGAAGGATGCTGCTCAGGACATCCGTCGGGATCGCCTCGGGGCCGGCCGGGATGGAATAGAGATAGCGAGGCTGGCGTCGTGGTCCGGGCGGGCTGTCATGGATGTGTCGACGTGACCGAAGTGCCTGTGCGGGCATTGCCCACCCCTCCCGACAGTGGCTTCTGTCCCCGTGAACGGGAGTGGCGTCGTGTGGGTTCCTGTTTTTTCCGGGACCGTCGGGCCTGTTGCCAAGGGCAGCCGGTCGAGGGTCGATGGCAACTAGCGGATGGCTTTCAGAGCCTGCGATGCAATTTAGAGGGAGCGGGACCTTTTCAGAATTCCTCCACCGTCATTGCGAGCGCAGCGAAGCAATCCAGCGCGGCTCGCACCGGCCCTGGATTGCTTCGTCGGCTTCGCCTCCTCGCAAGGACGGCGAGGGGTGAGCGTTGTGAAAAGGTCTCGCAAGCGGGGGAGGCAACCGCCCGCCGCGGCGATCAGCGGGTCCCGTATTGCACGTCGGTCACGTGCTCCAGCCAGTCGACGCTCTTGCCGCCGAGTGACTCGGCGACGGCGACATGGGTCATGGCCGTGGTCGCGGTGGCGCCGTGCCAGTGCTTCTCCCCCGGCGGGATCCAGACCACGTCGCCGGGGCGGATCTCCTCGACCGGGCCGCCCTCGCGCTGGATCCAGCCCTGACCGGCGGTGACGATCAGCGTCTGGCCCAGCGGATGGGTGTGCCAGGCCGTGCGGGCGCCGGCTTCGAAGCTGACAATGGCGCCGCCGACCCGGGCCGGATCGGTGCGCTGGAAGCGCGAGGCGATCCGGACGGTGCCGGTGAAATACTCAGCCGGGCCTGGCTGGGCCGCGGTCGGATCGTGGCGAACGATGTCCAATGTCGTGCTCCGTTGCGTCGCGGGGCCGGCAGTCTCGGTCGGCATGAAGCCGCGCGCCTCGAACACCGATTTGGCGACCGGGACCGCGGACATCGCCTTGGGCCAGCCGGCATAGAAGGCGAGATGGGTGATGACCTCAGACAACTGGTCCCGGGTCAAGCCGTTGTCGATCCCCCGGTTCAGGTGGAAGGTCAGCTGTTCGGCCTGGCCGCCGGCGATCAGGGCGGCGATCGTCGCCAGGCTGCGGTCGCGCGGCGTCAGGTCGTCGCGTCGCCACAGGTCGCCGAACAGGACGCCGTTGGTATAGCCGGCGAGGGCCGGGGCGACGGCACCGACCCCGGCGTCGACCGCGGCGGCGCGCCGCGCTTCCGCCGCCTCGTCGATCGGCAGCGGCTGGTCCGAAGGCGGCGCCAGCCGGTCGGCCCCGATGCCACGCTTGTCGAACACCTCCTTGGCGACGCCGACGGCCGACATGGCGTTCGGCCAGCCGGAATAGAACGCCAGATGGGTGATGATCCCGGCGATCTCGCCCGGTGTCACGCCGTTGTCCAGCGCCCGGTTGAAATGGCCCGTCATCTGCCGCGTGTGGCCGCCGGCGACCAGCGCCGCGACCGTGACGAGGCTGCGGTCGCGGGGAGCGAGATCGGGCCGCGCCCAGACATCCGCGAACAGGACCTCATCGGTGTAGCCCGCCAGCGCCGGGGCGACGGCCCGGACATCCGCCGGGGCCACCCGCGGGGCCGACTTCCGCGGCTCCGCCTCGGCCGAGGCGGCCAGCGAGACCATTGCGAGCGTGGCTGCGAACAGCTTCATCGGTCACCCTTTCCGTTCTTCCGGTGGTCCGGAGATGGGCCGGGCGGCCGCGGGCGATTAGACGCCCGACGATGCATGGAGCTATCGATCGGGCTCATCAATGCGGATTCGGGTCTCCGCGGTAGCGCAGCGTGTCGATCAGCAGGGACAGGGCCGGGGAGCATTGCCGGCGGCTGGTGTAGTACAGGTGATAGCCCGGGAAGGGGGCGCACCAATCCTCCAGCACGCGGACCAGCCGCCCTGCCGCGACGTGGTCCCGAACCTGGTCCTCCGGCATATAGGCCAGGCCGAGCCCGTCCAGTGCCGCGGCGAGGCGCAGGGCGATGGTGTTGAACACCAGTTGCCCCTCGACCCGCACCTTCAGCTCGTGCCCGTCGCGCTCGAACTCCCACGCATACAGCCCGCCATAGGTCGGCAGGCGGATGGTGATGCAGTTGTGGGCCGTCAGCTCCTGCGGCGTCCGCGGCGCCGGCCGGCGCGCGAAATAGGCCGGCGACCCGACCACCGCCATGCGCATGTCCGGGCCGATGCGCACCGCGATCATGTCCTTCGCCACCTGCTCGCCGAGCCGCACGCCGGCGTCGTAGCGCTCGGCGACGATGTCGGTCAGCCCGTAATCGACATTGATCTCGACCCGGATGTCCGGATAGTCCGGCAGCAGCTTCGCCACCGCCGGCCACAGGATCGTGTCGGCCGAATGCTCGCCCGCGGTGATGCGCACGGTGCCGGCCGGCTTGTCGCGCAGGGCGCTCAGCGCCGCCAGCTCGGCCTCGATCTCCTCGAAGCGCGGGCCGAGGGTCAGGATCAGGCGCTCGCCCGCCTCGGTCGGGGCGACGCTGCGCGTGGTCCGGGTCAGCAGCCGCAGGCCCAGCCGCTCCTCCAGCCCGCGGATGGTGTGGCTCAGCGCCGACTGCGAGACGCCGAGCTGCGCCGCCGCCCGGGTGAAGCTGCGCTCGCGCGCGACCGCCAGGAAGGCGAGGAGATCATTCAGGTTCTCGCGCGGCATTCATGAGGGGCCTTCATAGGTTCATGCGGATTGTACCATCTAGTCGCATGCCGACACGCTTCCCAGATTCCGGCCGACATTACCCAGGAGACAGGACATGCAGAAGCGTACACTCGGCGCCGGCGGGCTGGAGGTCTCGGCCCTCGGGCTCGGCTGCATGGGGCTCAGCTTCGGCTACGGTCCCGCGGTCGAGAAGCAGGCGGGGATCGCGCTGATCCGCAAGGCGGTCGACCTCCGCGTCACCTTGTTCGATACCGCGGAGGTCTACGGCCCCTTCACCAATGAGGAACTGGTCGGCGAGGCGCTGGCCCCGGTGCGGGACCAGGTGGTGATCGCCACCAAGTTCGGCTTCGATATCGACCCGGACAGCCGTGCCCAGCGCGGCCTGAACAGCCGGCCGGAGCATATCCGCGAGGTCGCCGAGGCCTCGCTGAAGCGCCTCCGCACCGATGTCATCGACCTGTTCTATCAGCACCGCGTCGACCCGAACGTGCCGATCGAGGACGTCGCCGGCGCGGTGAAAGACCTGATCCGGGAGGGCAAGGTCCGGCATTTCGGCCTGTCCGAGGCCGGGGCGCAGACCATCCGGCGCGCCCATGCGGTGCAGCCGGTCGCGGCGCTGCAGAGCGAGTACTCGCTGTGGTGGCGCGAGCCGGAGGCGGAGGTGCTGCCGGTGCTGGAGGAGCTCGGCATCGGCCTGGTTCCGTTCAGCCCGCTGGGCAAGGGCTTCCTGACCGGTGCGATCAGCGACAGCACCACCTTCGACAGCGGCGACTTCCGCAACATCGTGCCGCGCTTCTCGGCCGAGGCGCGCAAGGCGAACCAGGCCCTGGTCGATCTGCTCGGCGCCATAGCCGCCCGCAAGCGGGTGACCTCGGCCCAGATCGCGCTCGCCTGGCTGGCGGCGCAGAAGCCCTGGATCGTGCCGATCCCCGGCACCACCAAGCCGCATCGGCTGGAGGAGAATACCGGCGCCGCGGCGGTCGAGCTGACGGCCGAGGAACTGCGCGACATCGACGACGCCCTGTCCGGCATCGCGGTGCAGGGCGCCCGGTACCCCGAGCACCTGCAGCAACTGGTGGGGCGCTGAGCGCTTTCGTGTTGCCTCTCCCGGAAGCGGAACCTTCAGACCTCTAAATATCGTCGTTGCGAGCGAAGCGAAGCAATCCAGGGGCCGCACGAACCGGCCCTGGATTGCTTCGTCGGCTTCGCCTCCTCGCAATGACGGCGAGGGGGTGTTCTGACAAGGTCTCGAAAGCGGGAGACGAATGACCCGGCTGGCCGCTACCGCATCCCCTGGGCGATGCGGTCGGCGAGCTCGCCCAGCGCGTCGCTCATCGCCCGGACCTCGGCGGCGATGCTGTCGTCGGCCGGGCGGCGGGTGATGCGGGTGGCCTCGGTCTTGGCCCGGCCGCCGGCCTTGCGCCGCACCCGCCATTGCGCCTCCAGCACCACGGTGCCATCGGCATCCGGGTCGAAGCGGCCGAGCGCCAGCTCCACCGTCAGGGCCTCGTCGCCGGACAGCGTCCGGCTGGTGGTGACCACCGAGCCGGACGGCAGCCGCGCCGTCAGGTCGCCGGCCAGCACCCGCTGCACCATGTTGGCCAGTGGCTCGCCCCAGCGCTCGAACTCGTCGACGCCGAGCTGGTTCGGGCCCGAGCGGCGGACGATCTGCGGCCGGTCGAGGTATTTCGGGATGTCGACCAGCGCCACCGAGGCCGTGACCGGCCGGCCACCCACCGCCGTCCCCGGCGCCGTCGTCAGGGTGTAGACCTTGGGCGGGGTCGAGGAGCAGGCGGCGAGCGCCGTCCCGGCCAGCAGGATGGTGAGGGCGGCGCGGCGGGACAGGATCATCAGTTGAACCCTTCGGTCTTGCCCCGGATCAGTGCCTCGGGGTGCTGCTCGAGGTAGTCGGTAAGGACGCGGACCGAGCGCAGCGTGTCGTCGACCTGGCTCATCAGCCGGGTCAGGTCGCGCTTGAAGGTCGAATCCGCGCCATAGCCCTGGGTGACCGAGCCGAGCGTGCCGCTGAGCCGCCGCACCGCCTGCTGCGCCGCGTCCAGCAGCGGCGGCAGCTTGTCGATGACCGGGCCGAGATCGGTGTTGGCCTGGCTCAGCAGCTGCTGGGTCGAGGCCAGGGTACCGGCCAGCGAGCGCAGCGAGTCCGTGATCTCCGGCGCCGCCGCGAGGGTCTCGAAGGATTTCAGCGTCGCATTGGCCTGCTCGATCAGCTTCTCCAGCGGCAGTGACGAGACCTTGTCGAGGATGCCGTTGATCGAGCGCATGGCGCTGTCGAGCTGCCCGGGCACGCTCGGGATCACCGGGAAGCGGTCGCCCGTGCCCAGCTCCGCTGGCGGCGCGTCGGGATCCACCTCGAAGGACACCACCATCGCGCCGGTCAGCAGGTTGCCGGTCTTCAGCTGCGCCCGCAGCCCGCGCCGGACCAGCGCCGCCACATTGGCACCGGTGGCGAAGTCCGGGTCGGTGCCGACCAGCTCGATCCGCTGCGGCTCCACCTCGATCGTGACCGGAATCCGGGCCATGCCCGCGGCGGCGTCGTATTGCAGCCGGACATCGGTGACCTGACCGATCTTGAGGCCGCGCCATTCGACCGGGGCGCCCGGCGCCAGGCCGCCGACCGAACCGTCGAAATAGACCAGATAGGGCAGGCGGATCGTGTATTCCGATTCCTGCACGCTGGTCTGGTCCTTGTAGAGCGCGAAGGCGGTGCCGGCCTTCGCCGGCTCTCCGGTCCGGGCGGTGGCCGGAGTGTCGAAGGCGATGCCGCCGGCCAGCACCGCCTGCAGCGATTCGACCTGCAGCCGGAAGCCCTGCGGCCCGGTGGTCAGCGAGATGCCGGCGGCGTTCCAGAACCGGGTGCCGGCATAGACCTGCCGGTCATAGGGCGCGCGGACGAAGCTGTGGATCTTCACCCCGGTTTCGAGATGGGATGAGTCGAAGCCCATCACCTGGCCGACCTGGACGTCGCGGAAATAGATCGGCGAGCCGGCGCCGATCGAGCCGATCCGGTCGGCGGTGAGCAGGAATTCGGTGCCGGGCATGTCGGCCCGCACCACCGGCGGGTCCTCGAGGCCGGTGAAGCGGTGCTCGCTGTCGCCGCGGCCGGGGTCGAGCTCGATATAGGCACCGGACACGATGGTGGAGAAGCCGGTCAGCCCGCCGCTGGCGGAGAGGCGCGGCCGCACCACCCAGAACCGGGTGCCCTGGCGCAGATGCGCCGCCGCCTCCTTGGTCATCTCGGCGGTGACCTCGACATGGCTCAGATCTTCGGACAAGGCCAGGCTCTTGACCGTGCCGAACACCACCTCCTTGTGCTTGATCTGGGTCTTGCCGGCCTCCAGCCCGTCCGCGGTCTGGAAGGTGATGGTGATGGTCGGCCCCTTCTCGGAGAAGGTGATCCAGGCGAGGTAGACGCCGACCAGCGCCGCCACGATCGGCACCAGCCAGATCGGCGACAGGCGCCGCTTGCGGTCGATGCGCGGCGCGGCCGGCCCGCTATGATCGTCGGTATCAGTCACGGTTTTCCCCCGCCGCGTCCCAGATCAGGCGCGGATCGAACGTCATCGCCGCGATCATGGTGGTGATCACCACGGCGGCAAAGCACACGGCGCCGATGCCGGGCTCGATGGTCGCCAGCTCGCCGAGCTGGACCAGCGCCACCAGGATCGAGATCATGAAGATGTCGATCATCGACCAGCGGCCGACCGCCTCGACGATGCGGTAGATCACGGTGCGATTGCGCAACTGCCCGGTCTTGCCGCGCCGGGTCGTGACCAGCAGGTAGATCAGCCCGGCCAGCTTCAGCACCGGCACGGTGATCGAGGCGAAGAACACCAGCGCCGCCAGCGGCCACATGCCGGAATCGGCCAGCTCGATCACCCCGCTCATGATCGTGTCCGGCGCCCCGCTGCCCAGCGAGACTACCGTCATCACCGGCAGCAGGTTGGCCGGGATGTAGAGGATGATCGCGGTCACCACCAGCGCCCAGGTGCGGGTCAGGCTGTCCGGCCGGCGGCGATGCAACGCGGCGCCGCAGCGCGGACAGTCGCCATGGCCGCCGGGCGACAGGTTCGAGACCAGGCCGCAGCCATGACACAGGGCGGTGGGCCGGCGCGGATCGGCCTGCGGCGGCGTAGGCACCAGGCCGCGGCGCTCGAACTGCCGCCACACCGTCTCTGTGTCCAGGCTGGTGCCGGCGGCGATGATCGCCAGCATCAGCCCGCCGACCGAATACAGGCCGGGCCCGACCACGATGGTGGCGAGGTCGATCAGCTTCACATAGGCGACGAAGACGCCGAGCATATAGACCTCGACCATCGCCCAGGGGCCCAGCAGGTCGGCCCAGCGGTACAGCCGCGGCAACCAGCTCGGCGGGCGCCTCAGCCGCAGGCCTCCCAGCACCAGGAACAGCGTGCCCAGCCGCAGGCCGGGGGCGGCGAACATGGTCAGCGCCACCACCCCTGCCAGCTCCCACAGCCCCTGCTGATAGAGGGCGTAGACGCCGGTGACCAGGCTGGCGCTCTGCACCCGGCCGGAGATCTCCAGCGACAGGAAGGGCAGGAAGTTCGCCATCAGGAACAGCACCAGCCCGGCGCAGGCATAGGCGAAGGCATGGTCCAGCGAGCTGGCGCGGAACTTGTGAAGCGTCGCGCCGCAGCGGACGCAGCGGGCGGCGGTGCCGTCCGGCAGCACCGGCACGGCGTGGCCCAGGCCGCACTCATGGCATTCCATCAGGCGCGGCGCGCCCGGAGCATGGGCCGGCCCATATACCGGCACGGAACCGGATCGGCCCGCGGCGTTCACCTCAGATCCACTCGGCGCCAAGCATCCGCCCCGGAAGCATTCCCTGAAGCACCATGCCTGTTCATTCCCTCAATGTCATCAATGCGTTGCCAAGAAACGCTGCGACGACGACTGGATTGTATCAAATTGAACTCGATGCCACGCCGGAATAATTCCGGTTCCATAATATTGTATGGTCGGTATCGGGCGGTCGTCGCCTTAAAGTCATTGAACATTTGTATTTTTCTCACCAGAATAGCAGCAGAACGCAAGCAGTTTTCGGATCGCCAAGCCGCGAGCGGCGCCAGGCCGAGAATTCAGAACACGATACAATAAGAGGGGGAGAATATGGCACTCGGTTTCTTCAAAGCGTATCGTGCCCCGGTCATCCTCGCTGCCGCGCTCCTGGCGCTGGCGGCGTGCTCGAAGCAGGGCGGCGGCAGCACCACCGAGACGGTCAAGAACCAGACTCCGGCCGGCACCGTCGAGATGCACCAGATCCAGGCCGCCTTCATCGGCAGCGGCAACACCGGCGACGGCACCCTCCGGTTCCGGGGCAGGTCCTATCCGTTCACGGTCTCGGGGCTGGGCATCGGCGGCATCGGCGTGTCGACGCTCGAGGCCGAGGGCGAGGTCTACGACCTGGCCAAGGCCGATGATTTCGAGGGTGCCTATGTCCAGGGCCGCTACGGCTTCGCCATCGGCGAGGAGAGCGGCGGTGCCCTGTGGCTGAAGAACGACAAGGGCGTGGTGATGCGCCTGAAGACCAAGCGCACCGGCCTGATGCTCAGCCTTGGCGGCGACGCGGTGGTGGTCACCTTCAAGTAGTGGAGTCCAGGCCGCGCCGCTCTCTGGGCGTGGATCTTCGATCCTCCCCCTTCTCCCCGCGGAGGAGGGGGCTCGCAGCCCTACGCTCCGATCAACGGCAGCGCGGCTCCGGCCGCGGCCAGGCCGAGGACGACGATCCAAGGCGGTGCTTTCCACACCGTCAGGGCCAGGAAGCCGGCCAGGGCGAGGGCGAAGTCGCGCGGTGACAGCACGGCGCTGGTCCAGACCGGGCTGTAGAAGGCCGCGCCGAGGATGCCGACCACCGCCGCATTGGCGCCGCGCATGGCGCTCTGTGCGCCCGGGCGCTGGCGCAGCGCGTCCCAATAGGGCAGGGCGCCGTAGAGCAGCAGCAGCCCCGGCAGGAAGATCGTGGCCAGCGCGATCGCGGCGCCGGCGACGCCATTCGGCGCCGGCCCCATCATTGCGCCAAGCCAGGCGGCGAAGGTGAACAACGGCCCGGGCACCGCCTGGGCCAGGCCGTAGCCTTCCAGGAACGCCCCGTTCGTCACCCAGCCGGGCGCCACCACCTCGGCCTGCAGCAGCGGCAGCACCACATGGCCGCCGCCGAAGACCAGCGCGCCGGAACGGTAGAAAGCGTCGAACAGCGCGAGGCCCTGGCTTCCGGTCGCCGCCGCCAGCGCCGGCACCGCCAGGAAGAACGCGGCATACAGCGCCAGGGCGATGGCGCCGCCCCGGCGCGACACCGGCAGGCTCAAGCGACTGGTGGGAGCGAGACTCCCGTCGCGGCAGAGCCGATGGCCGGCGGCCGCGCCCAGCGCGATGGCGCCGATCTGGCCGAGCGATCCGCCGGCGAACACCACGACCGCCACGGCCGCCAATGCGATCGCCGCACGCTCGCGGTCGGGCGTGAGGGTCTTCGCCATGCCCCAGACCGCCTGGGCGACGACGGCGACCGCGACCAGCTTCAGCCCGTGCAGCACGCCCGCCGCGACCGGTCCTTCGAGGGCGGCGGCGCCGAGCGCGAACATGCAGAGCAGGACGGCCGAGGGCAGGGTGAAGCCGCACCAGGCGGCAAGCCCGCCGAGCAGCCCGCGGCCGCGCAGCAGGCCGAGGGCGAAGCCGACCTGGCTCGAGGCCGGCCCCGGCAGGAACTGGCACAGCGCCACGAGATCRGCATAGCCGGCTTCGTCGATCCATTTCCGCCGCGCCACCAGCTCGTCGCGGAAGTAGCCGAGATGGGCGATCGGTCCGCCGAAGGAGGTGAGTCCGAGCTTCAGGAAGACCCAGGCCACCTCGGCCGGCGAGCCCCGGCTTGGCGGCGCGGCCGTCTCGGCGTCGTCGATGGTCATCGCGGCTCGCAGCTCCGGGCGGGCCTCACCGATAAGCGAGTCCCGCCGAAGCCGTCAACCGTGGACTCCCGCCGCCTACTCCGCCGCCGTGCCGCTGTACTGCGCCGCCGGCTGGTCCGGCCGCTTCACTTGGCTCTGCGGCCTCGTCTTGCGGGTCTCGGCCAGAGCGAGTTCGAGCTGCCGGCGCGCCCCGGCATGGGACGGTTCCAGCTCGACCGCCCGGCCATGTGCCAGGGCCGCCTCGTCCCAGCGCTTCTGGGCGGCGAGGAGATTGCCGAGATGACGATGCAGCGCCGCCTCGTGGGGCGCCAGCTTGATCGCCTTGCGCACGGTCGAGACCGCCTTGTCCGCCTGGTCGAGCGCGGCGAAGGCGGCGCTGAGCTGCCGCAGCGCGCCGGCATGGCCCGGCTCGAGCTCGATCGCGCGGCGCAGCTGGGACACCGCGTCCTTCCAGCGCTTCCAACCGGCGAGCAGGTTCGCGAAATGCCGATAAAGCGCCGCTTCGTCGGGCGACAGCTCGATCGCCCGGCGCGCCGCCGCCTCCGCCTCCGCCGGCCGGTTGAGCGCGGACAGGGCGGTGCTCAACTGGCGCTGGGCGCCGGCATGCGACGGCTCCAGCGCGATCGCCGTCTCCAGCGCCCTGACCGCCTCGGCCCAGCGCTTGTCGGTGATCAGCAGCGCGGCCAGGGCGCGGTGCAGGTGCGGCCCCTCCGGATCATGCTCCAGGGCGCGCCGGCAGGCGGCGATCGCCCGCGGCATCCGGCCCAGCTGCGACAGCACGGTGCTGTGCAGGTGATGCAGCCGGGAATAGTCCTCGCCGCGGGCGATGGCCTCGGCGATCAGGCGCTCCGCCGCCTCGGCCTTGCCGGCGCTGACCAGGAAGCCGGCCCGCGCGGTCGTGGCATTGGCGCTGCCGGTGAAGTTCCGGCCAATCTCCTCGATCGTCGCCATCGCCTCCGCGGCATGGCCGCAGCGCAGCAGGATGCCGGCGACCCAGGCGTAGAGCCCGACCATGTCGCGCTCGCGGTCGAAGGCGGTGCGGATGGTGTTGGGCGGATGCCCCAGCAGCTCCCGCGCCACCGCCGCTGCCTTCTCCTGTTCCACCTTGGCCTGCTCGGGCTGGCGCAGGTCGGTCAGGATCTCGGCCACCAGCAGATGCAGGTCGGGGTCGAGACGGCTGTTGCGGATGGCCTCGCGCACGGCTTTCAGGGCGTCGTCGAGGCGACCCCTGGCGCGCAGGATCCGGCCGAGCTGCTCCCACATCGACGACCGTGTCGACGCCCGCAGCAGCAGCTTGCGCTTCAGCTTCTGCACCAGCTCGGGCGGGACTGGATCGCGATCGTGATCCGGCTCTTCCTCGAACAGCCGCATCGCCGTCCGTTCCGCCTCCTCCGCCTCGGCCAGGCGGCGGTCGAGCAGCAGGCAGCGCGCCAGACTGTGGTGGAAGTCGGATCGTTGCGGGTCGAGCGCCAGCGCCCGCCGCCAGTACGCGACCGCCTCCGGCGCCCGGCCGATCGCCATCAGCATGGTGCCGGCCAGCGCCAGGGCCTCCGCCAGGTCGGCCGGGGCGCGCCCGGCCCACTCCCGGGCCAGGACCCGGCCTTCGTGATAGCGGCCGTGGCCCCAGAACAACTTGAACAGCAGCTCGGCCGCGTCGATCGACTCCGGGTCGAGCGCCAGTGCGGTGCGCAGGCTGCCGACGGCCTCGTCGATCTCGCCGGTGTGCTGGGCCGACCGGCCCAGCTGGACATGATACAGCGGGTCGGCCTCGCGCAGGCGCTGCGCCTCCCGCTCCAGGCTGGCGGCCTCGTCCTCGCCGCCCTGCGCACGCAGCAGCTTACCGAGATGCAGGAGGGTCGCCGGATGGCCGGACAGCCGTTCGACGGCCTGACGGGCCTCTGCGATCGCGTCCTCGATCCGGCCGGCGCGGGCCAGGACCTCGCTCCGGACCCGATGCTGATAGGCCGTGACCTCGGCCGGCCGGGACGGGGCCTCCGCCGGCGCCTCATCCTCGCCGTCGGGGAAGACCCGGGCCAGGGTCCGGCGCAGCTCCTCGTCGATCTCCAGCCCCGCGCCGTCGCCTTGGAACAGCTCGGTCCGCTTGGCGTCGCTCAGGTTCGAATCGACGTCCCAGGCGGTGTTGATCGGCTTGAAATGGCGCAGGCCGACCTTGAAGCTTGCCTCGTCCGGAACCATGCCGATGACATTGTGGATCGCCCACTGCACGTCCTCGGGCGACTTTGCCGGCACCACCGCCCATTTCTCGGTGCAGGCGTCCAGGCGGCCGACCTTCTTGTGGAAGAAGTGCTTGTGCCGGCGCTGCTGCGGCAGGGGCTCGGTCGCGTAATTGTGGATCCACCAGCCGTCGAAGCGGATGAAGCCGGTGTCCGACTGCTCGGCGATCTCGAACACGCTCTGGCCATCGCGGGTGACGGCCAGCTCGTCGATATCGGCGTTGACGACGCTGGCGGCCGCCGGGAAACAGCGCAGCCGCGCATGCTCGAAGGCCGCGGCCTGGCCGTAGAACGAATCCCAGATGCTGTAGGACAGCGGCCGGCGGCCGTCGAACACGCCCCATTTATACGGCCAGGGGATGGTCAGCACCTCGATCGCCGGGTCGATCGATCGCAGCGCGTCGTCGAGTTCGCGCACGTCGTAGGCGGTGGAGTTGTTGTCGTACAGGACGACGCCGTTGCAGCCATGGCCGCGCGAATAGTAGCGGACCCAGTCCTTGATCCAGGCGATGTCGTTGTCCTGGCTCATCGCATAGATGCAGCGCCGGCCGGCGAACAGCCCGCTCAGATTGGGCTGCGGCGCCAGGAAGGCGCGGCCCAGGCTGGTGTCGGCGATCAGCCCGGTGGTGCCGGGCGGCACCGGGACGGTGACCAGGTCGACCCAGCGCTTGTGCCGCACCTGGAAGGTGCAGGGCTGCATCGAGGGCAGGGCGGTGAACCGGAACTCGAGCTCCGTCTCCAGGTTCAGCAGCGGCGGCCCGACCAGGCGGATGGCCTCGCCCGATGCGTCCCAGAACACGTCGCAGAACACCGTGGTGAAGTCGAAATCATCCTCATAGCCGGCATGCCGCAGGGTCGGCGGCCGTGGCGGCATGCGGATCGGGTCATGGCTGAAATCCAGGATCCAGGGGGACAGCGCCGACAGCCGCCGGGGCGAGCTGACTTTCGTCGCCGGCTGCGGCGTCTCGGCGGCCTGCTCCGGCTCCGGCTCCGCATCGGCGGCATAGGCCTGGATCAGCCGGCGCAGGCCATCCTCGACCGTAATCTCGGCGCGCCAGCCCAGCAGCGCGTCGGCCCGTGCCGGATCGCCCCGGAAATGTGCCACGTCGAAATTGCGCGGCGGTGCCGTCTTGATCTCGACCGGGATCAGCGCGGCCGCCTGGGCCATTTCGGCCAACTCGCCCAGCGACACGGCGCGGCCGCCGACGAAATGGATCGGCGGCAGCGCCCGGTGGCCGTCCTTCAGGCATTCCACCAGCAGGACGAGGCCGCGGCCGACATCCTCGACATGGGTGAAGTCGAAGGTGTTCCCGGCGCCTTCGATCGAGATCGTGCCGCCGGTGGCGGCCGCCCGGGCGAAGGCCGGAACCACCCGGTCGGGATGATCGGCGGTCGAGCCGAAGACGTTGGAGAAGCGGACGATCGCGGTGGCCAGCCCGGCCTCGCGGGCGCGGCCGACCGCGGCCTCGGCGGCGGCCTTGGACCGGCCGTAGATGTTGACGGGCTCGAGCGGCGCGTCCTCCGGCACCGGCAGCGTCACCGAATCACCATAGACCTCGCGGCTGCTGGCGTAGACCACCCAGGGCCGGCGGTCGGCCGGCTGCTCCAGCGCGACCCGAAGCACCGCCTCGGTGCCGTTAACGTTGACGTCCCAGCACAGCTCCGGGTTGCGCTCGCCGGTGATGACGCGGGAGACCGCGGCGAGGGAGATGACGCCGTCGCAGCCGGCCATGGCCTGTCGCAACTGGTCGGCGTTCCGGATGTCGCCATGGCCGGGCGTCCCGGCCTCATAGGCGCTGTCGAAAGCGACCGGCTGGTACCCGGCCTCGGCGAAGCGCCGCATGATTTCGGTGCCGATCAGCCCGCGCGAGCCTGTGATGAGGATTCTCATGAAGGTCGGCGTTCCCATGCTCGAAGACGGCAAGACTGCGCTCGCGCGCCCTCAGGTTCCACGCATCCGGACGAAAGCTCGGCAATGAACCCTTGAGTCACCCGATGGGCGGCCGCCGGAGTGATCGCCTTGTCACGAAATCTTTGTTTCGTCGGAGTTTCGGTCGGACGTTTTCAGGTTTAGAATTCAATCTTTGAGGATCTGTAAAGTCAATGAAGTTTTTGTAAGGTTTGATAAGATAATTTTCTCAAGAAATGAGTCCGAAATCTACAGGCCTGAAGGGAGCGGCTTGGCATCGATGCAGGAATGGGCAGGCTCGCGCGGAAGTCGTGCCGAGCACGATCTCGACTGACGTCGCCGATCCCAAAACGAAAAGGCCGGCCACGCGTCACGTGGCCGGCCCTCCGGGATCCTCGCTGCGGCTTGGGTCTACGTGACCCTGCCGCGAAATTGTCCGAAGCCTGCTACTTCGCCGGTGCCTGTTGTCCGGTCGCGTCGGCCGCATAGGCGTGGATCAGGCGGCGCAGGCCGTCCTCGACCGAGATCTCGGTGCGCCAGCCCAGCAGTTCCTCCGCCCGTGCCGGATCGCCGCGGAAATGCGCCACGTCGAAGTTGCGGGGCGGTGCCGTCTTGATCTCGACCGGGATCAGCGCGGCCGCCTGGGCCATCTCCGCCAACTCGCCCAGCGACACGGCGCGGCCGCCGACATAGTGGATCGGCGGCAGCGCCCGGTCGCCGTCCTTCAGGCGCTCCACCAGCAGGGAGAGGCCGCGGCCGACATCCTCGACATGGGTGAAGTCGAAGGTGTTCTCGGCGCCTTCGATCGAGATCGTGCCGCCGGTGGCGGCCGCCCGGGCGAAGGCCGGAACCACCCGGTCGCGATGGTCGGCGGTCGAGCCGAAGACGTTGGAGAAGCGGACGATCACCGTGGCCAGCCCGGCCTCGCGGGCGCGGCCGACCGCGGCCTCGGCCTCGGCCTTGGACCGGCCGTAGATGTTGACGGGCTCGAGCGGCGCGTCCTCCGGCACCGGCAGCGTCGCGGGGTCGCCATAGACCTCGCGGCTGCTGGCATAGACCACCCAGGGCCGGCGGCCGGCCGGCTGCTCCAGCGCGACCCGAAGCACGGTCTCGGTGCCATTGACGTTGATGTCCCAGCACAGTTCCGGGTTGCGTTCGCCGGTGATGACGCGGGAGACGGCGGCGAGGGAGATGACGCCGTCGCAGCCGGCCATGGCCTGCCGCAGTTGGTCGGCGTTCCGGATGTCGCCATGGCCGGGCGTCCCGGCCTCATAGGCGCTGTCGAAAGCGACCGGCTGGTAGCCGGCCTCGGCGAAGCGCCGCATGATTTCGGTGCCGATCAGCCCACGCGAGCCTGTGACAAGGATTCTCATAAGGAATTTCTCTCAAACGTTGTCCGATACGACGCCGGCCAATGTGTGCCGGCCGGGTCTTGGTCAGGCTGTTCCAACCCTGGCTTCCGCTCTCCGCCTTGCCCAGTCTACGCGGCCGAAGAGCAGAACTCTACTTTCGTGAATCACATCCCCCTCCTTCATCAGGGCGCGCAAGAAATCCTGGTTATTGAGATTCCGCGCGCCATGCCCCCAAACCCGATAGTGAAATCTCGATACAGTTCGCCAAGCGAGCGGCAGACAACCTGTCCGTCTCGAAAGAAATTCCTCCGAGGTTGGATTTCAAGCTTTCTGTGCTTGGAGTGTCAAACGATTTTTGTGAGTTTTATGGGCTTTTTTGAGGCGAAAGAAGGCCTTGCACGAGGCGAAGCCGGGTCTAGCCACGAGATGCGCGATGCCGCCTCCGTTACCCGACAGCCTCCTCGACCGTCTGCTCGATGGCGCCGAAGATGGAGTGGCCCTGAGCGTCCTTCATCTCGATCCGCACCGTGTCGCCGAAGCGCAGGAACGAGGTGTGAGGTGCGCCCGACAGGATGGTCTCGACCATGCGCAGCTCGGCCAGGCAGGAATAGCCTTGGCCGCCCTGCAGGATCGGCTTGCCCGGCCCGCCGCCGGCGTCGCGGTTCGACACGGTGCCGGAGCCGATGATGGTGCCGGCGCCGAGCGGCCGGGTCTTCGCCGCATGGGCGACCAGGGTCGGGAAGTCGAAGGTCATGTCGACCCCGGCATCGGCCCGGCCGAAGGGCGCGCCGTTCAGCTCGACCAGCAGCGGCCGGTGCAGCTTGCCGCCGTGCCAGGCGTCGCCCAGCTCGTCCGGGGTCACCGCCACCGGCGAGAAGGCCGAGGACGGCTTTGACTGGAAGAAGCCGAAGCCCTTGGCCAGCTCGGCCGGGATCAGGTTGCGCAGGGAGACGTCGTTGACCAGCATCACCAGCTTGATCGCCTGGGCGGCGGCGTCGCGCTCGGCACCCATCGGCACGTCGCCGGTGAGCACCGCCACCTCGGCCTCCAGGTCGATGCCCCAGGCCTCGCTCTGCATCCGGATCGGGTCTCGCGGCGCCAGGAAGCTGTCGGAGCCGCCCTGGTACATCAGCGGGTCGGTCCAGAAGCTCTCGGGCATCTCGGCGCCGCGGGCCTGCCGCACCAACGCGACATGGTTCACATAGGCCGAGCCGTCGGCCCATTGATAGGCGCGGGGCAGGGGCGACAGGGCCTGGTGCTCGCGGAACCGGTCGCTCGGCACGGCACCGAGCTCAAGGTCATGGGCCAGCGCCTCCAGCCGCGGCCGCAGCAGGTCCCAGTCGTCCAGGGCGCGCTGCAGCGTCGGGGCGATGCCCCCGGCCACGGTGTAGCGGGTCAGGTCGCGTGAGACGACGACGAGGCGCCCGTCGCGCGACCCGTCCCTCTGGCTGGCAAGCTTCATCGGCCGGTATCCTCCCGTTTGTCGAACTTCTTCTCCAGCCCGCTCCAGCAGGCCGGATAGTCATCCTGCAACGTCGGCAGCTCCGCTGCATAGCGTGTCAGCTGCTGCGGGAACCGGGTCTCGAACATGAAGGCCATGGTGCCGGTCAGCTTCACCGGCTTCAGCTCGGCCGTGCTGGCCTTGGCGAAGGCGTCGGTGTCGGGCCCGTGCGGCAGCATGCAATTGTGCAGGCTGATGCCGCCGGGCAGGAAACCCTCCTCCTTGGCATCGTAGCGGCCGTAGATCAGGCCCATGAACTCCGACATGATGTTCATGTGGTACCAGGGCGGCCGGAACGAATGCTCGGCCACCAGCCAGCGCTCCGGGAAGATCACGAAGTCGACATTGGCCGTGCCGGCCTCGCCGGACGGCGCGGTCAGCACGGTGAAGATCGACGGGTCCGGGTGGTCGAAGCCGATCGCGCCGACCGGGGAAAAATTCCGCAGGTCATACTTGCAGGGTGCGTAGTTGCCATGCCAGGCGACGACGTCGAGTGGCGAGTGGCCGATCGTGGTCTCGTGGAAGCCGCCGCACCATTTGACCACCACGCGGTGCGGCGTGTCCCGCTCCTCGAAGGCGGCGACCGGGGTCTTGAAATCGCGCGGATTGGCCAGGCAGTTGGCGCCGATCGGGCCGCGGTCCGGCAGGGTGAACTTGGCGCCGTAATTCTCGCAGACATAGCCGCGGGCCGGGCCGTCCACCAACTCGACCTTGACCTTGGTGCCGCGCGGGATCACCGCGATCTCGGCCGGGCCGATCTGCATGATGCCGAGCTCGGTGACCAGGCGCAGCGACCCCTGCTGCGGCACGACCAGCAACTCGCCATCGGTGTCGACGAACACCTCGTCGACCATCGATTCGGTGGCCAGGTAGACATGCGCGGCCATGCCGGCCTGGGTGAACACGTCGCCGGCCGTGGTCATGGTGCGCAGGCCGGTCAGGAAGGTCAGGGGCTCGTCCGGGATCGGCGTCGGATCCCAGCGCAGCTGGCCCAGCGGCAGGCCGTGGCGGACGACATGCGGCGCCGTCTTCCAATGCGGCAGCTCGGTCTCGCGGAACCGGCTGACATGCTTGACCGAAGGTCGCAGCCGGTACAGCCAGGACCGCTCATTGGTGCCGCGCGGCGCGGTGAAGGGGGAACCGGAGAGCTGCTCGGCATACAGCCCGTAGGCGCAGCGCTGCGGCGAGTTCTGGCCCTGGGGCAGGGCGCCCTCCAGCGCCTCGGTCTCGAAGTCGTTGCCGAATCCCGGCATGTAGCGGAGCGTCATCGCATCCTCCCGGCTCGTCATTCCATCTTGCCCGGATATTTGTTTCATCTGAAACGAATATCAATGCCAAACCTCAGCGAGGGCGTTCCAGCCGCGGGGTTTCGATCCCCGGGATGCCGCCGATCCGCTCGGCCAGGAAGTCGACCAGCAGCCGGACCCGGGCGATGCCCGCCCGCTCCGGCACGATCAGCAGGCTCAGGGGGACGGGCGGCGGCTCATAGCCCGGCAGGATCGCCTCCAGCCGGCCGGCTGCCAGCAGGTCGTCAACCAGCCAGCGATGGGCCGGCCCGACGCCGCGCCCGGCGGCCAGGGCCTCGCGCGCGGCCAGCCCGTGATCGACCCGGAACCGCCCGCCGAACGGCACCGTATGGCGCTCGCCGGCCGGCCCCTCCAGGGTCAGCGTGTCGCTGCCGGCGATGTTCGTCATCCGGATGCCTTCATGGCCGGTCAGATCCTGCGGCACGGTCGGCCGGCCCCGCGCCGCCAGATAGGCCGGCGACGCCACCATGAGCCGCCGCGACCGGCCGAGCGTGCGCAGCTTCATCGAGCTGTCGGTCAGCGGTCCCAGGCGCAGCGCGATGTCGACACCCTCGCGCACCAGGTCGATGCGCTCGTCGGTCAGGCTGAGGTCGATTCCGATGTCGGGATAGCGGTCCTGGAAGGCGAAGATCAGCCGGCTGACCTGCAGCACTCCGAAGGCCGCGGTGCACGAGATTCGGATCGTGCCGGCCGCGGCCCCGCGCGTGGCCCGGGCCGCGTCCCCGGCCTGCTCGACCAGGCGCAGGATCTGTATGCAATCGGCGTAGTAGCGGCTGCCCTCGTCGGTCATGGTGACGCGCCGGGTGGTGCGGCTGAGCAGCGGTACGCCGACCGCCTCCTCCAGCTCGCGCAGATGCCTGGTGATGGTCGACTGGCCGACCCCGAGCTCGCTCGCCACCGCCGACAGGCTGCCGCGCTCGGCGACACGGACGAAGCTGCGCATGCGATCGAGCGAGACGTCCGGCCTATCCATTTATCGGCACAATCCTATCCATTCCCGACATATAGCGGATCAGCCGAGGACTGGCCACCTGAGGAGTCGGTTTCCTTGGAAGGATCGCTGAATCATGAAGGTGCTGCTTGTCTTCGCCCATCCCGAGCCGCGCTCGCTCAACGGCGCGCTGCGCGACGTCGCCATCCGCGAGCTCGAGGCCCAGGGTCACGAGGTGCGGGTTTCCGATCTCTACGCCATGCGCTGGAAGTCCGCGGTCGACCACGCCGACTTTCCTTCATTGACGCCGGACGAGCGCCTGATCCCGGTTGCAGCGTCCAAGGCGGCGTTCGACACCGGCACACTGACCGAAGATGTCAAAGTCGAGATCGAGAAGCTGCTGTGGGCCGACGCCCTGATCCTTCAGTTTCCTCTCTGGTGGTTCACCATGCCGGCGATCCTCAAGGGTTGGGTTGACCGGGTATTCGCATACGGCTTCGCCTATGGCGTCGGCGAGCATAGCGACCGTCGCTGGGGGGACCGCTATGGCGAGGGGACGCTGGCCGGGAAGCGCGCCATGCTGATCGTGACCGCCGGCGGCTGGGAGGAGCACTATGCCCCTCGCGGGGTCAACGGGCCGATCGACGACCTGCTGTTCCCGATCAATCACGGCATCCTCTACTATCCCGGCTACGACGTGCTTCCGCCGTTCGTCGTCTTCAGGGTCGACCGGCTGGACGAGACTGGCTTCGAACCCCTCGCCGAAGGCCTGCGCGAGAGGATGCGGACGATCGCAACCACGCCACCCATTCCATATCGCCGCCAGAACGCGGGCGATTATCTGGTTCCGAGCATGAAGCTCCGCCCCGGCCTGGGTGATCCGGGTGCAAGCGGCTTCGCACTCCATGTGGACGACGCCGGTACGACCGACCGGGCTTCGGCCGCCTAGTCGTCGTTGACGGCGAGCCGGCGGAGCGGGGCGGTGGCGTGCAGATCGGGCGGGACACCCCGCCGGCGCTTCGCCGCCAGCAGTGATTCCGCGATCTCCTGGGATCGCACCGCCAGCACCGAGAGCAGGGTGTCGCTGAGCCCGTGCGAGGTCTCGGACTGGCCTTGCAGGTGGATCTGCGGCCGGAACTCGGGCCGGGTGCGCAGGCGGTAGTCGCGGTCGACCGCGAAATCCTCGATCCAGGGGGCCAGCGCCGACAGCAGGCGGCGCCCGCCGTCGCGCTCGTAGCCGGTGGCCAGCACCACCGCGTCATAGCCGCGCCGCGCGGCGATGCCGGCGAAGCCGTCGCCCACCGTCAGCTCGACCGCCTCCGGATCCGCCTCGGCCTCGGTCACCTCGCAGCGGCCGCACAGCGCCAGCCGCGCCGGCCCCTGCACCTTCTGCTGGTACAGGATGTCGAAGATCCGCTCGATCAGGTCGGCATCGACCACCGCGTAGTTGGTGTTGCGGAACTCGCGGATGATCGCGTCGCGCTGCGCCTCGCCCTGACCGAAGACGTAATCGGTGAAGTCGGGGTTGAAGATCTCGTTGACGAAGGGGGTGTTGTCCGACGGCTTCAAGGCATGGCCGCGGTAGATCAGGTCGATGCCGAGCTGCGGGAAGCGACCATGCAGGTCGAGCGTGATCTCCGCCGCGCTCTGGCCGCCGCCGATCACCGCCATCCGGGCCGAGGGGCGGCGGGCCAGGCCGAGGCCGTGGACCCGATCGAGATAGCCCGAGGAATGGAACACCCGCGGATCGCCGTGCAGCGGGGCGAAGACAGCCGGAATGCGCGGGCTGCCGCCGGTGGCGACGACCAGGTTGTGCGTCCGCCGCACGGTCTCGCCGCCCGAGGCGGTGCGCGACCGCACCCGCAGCCCGGTGACGATGCCCTGCGCCGTTTCCGGCTCGACCGCCGTCACCTCCTCGCCATAGCTGCAGTGGTCGGCGAAGCGGGCGGCAACCCAGCCGAGGTAGTCGTTGAACTCGACCCGGCTGGGGAAAAAGGTCTTGCGGTTGATGAAGGCTTCCAGCCGGCCCTTCTGGTGCAGGTAGTTGACGAAGGTCAGCGGGCTGGTCGGGTCGCGCAGCGACACCAGGTCCTTGAGGAAGGAGATCTGCATGTCGCTGTCCGGCAGCAGCATGCCGCCATGCCAGGTGAAGCCGGGCTGCTTCTCGACGAAGTGATGGCTCAGCGCTGCGCCCCGTTGGCGCAGCGCCTCGTCCAGCGCGATGGCCAGGGCCAGGTTGGACGGGCCGAAGCCGATTCCGACGACGTCGTGGATCGCGTCCTGGCTCATGCCTGCGACACCGGCTGCTTGGCGGAGGCGGCCGGCAGCCACAGTCGGTCGAAGAAGAAGCGCTCGCGCAGCAGCATCACCAGCGCCGCCCGCTTGTGCGGGAAGTCGAAGGTCTTGATGCGGACGAAGCCGGAGGTCTCGAGGTTGCGGATCTGCTGGTGATGCGCCGCCGCCGGCTCGCCGACGATCCGCTGGGTGCGGCAGTCGTCCAGCAGCATGTAATGCGTCAGCGAGGGCAGCCAGGCGCTGATGAAACTGCGGCCGCGATAGGCGTCTTCGCCGACCACGACATGCCAGCCGCGGTCGTAGTCCTGGACGTCGTAGAACGGCGCCAGGCGGTTCTCGCGGGCCCAGTAGATCTCGAAATAGGCGAAGGGCACGCCGTCGAAGCTGGCGATCAGCGGCACCATATGCGGCTCGGCGATCAGCCCGGACAGGTAGCGGCGATGCTTCTCCAGGTCGCCGTCCTCGTTCCAGAAGGCGGCGACCCGAGGATCGTTCATCCATTTGTGCAGATGGCCGAGATCGTCCTCCACCGTGGCGGCGCGGAAGGCGATGGTCTGCTCCAGCCACGGGATGTAGCGGGCATAGACAATGCCCTGAGGCTTGGGCGGCCGCTGCGGGTGGCGCTTGCCGTCGGTCATCACCTGGCGCTGCGGGAAGGCGGGCAGGTCGGGCCGGCCGTGCCACAGCTCGGCCTGCTGCATGAACAGCTCGGGCAGCACGGTCAGCGGGGCATCGGCGGTCTCGACGGCGATCCCGCGCCGGCGCAGCGCATCGGCCAGCTCTGCCGTGCCGTCGCCGAGGTCGAGCGCCAGCCGCTCCAGCTCGGGGTGCCAGGCAAAGGCGGCCTCGATGGCGGCGTTCAGGCGGCGCAGGGCGGCATCACCCGACCCGGCCGGGCCGGTCAGCGCCAGCCGCCCCTCGGCCAGGCGCAGGATCCGCGGCGCGGCGCCGGCTTGCCGCACCGTCAGCGAATCACCCTGGCGCGACGTCGTCACCGGAGCCGGGGTGGCGGCGTAGGACAGGAAGGTCGTGCCGGACTGCGGAATGGGTATGGCGTCCATCGTCTTCTCCTTCCACGACCGCAGGGACCCTGCCGGCTCGGGCATACCGGCGGCCGCCGGCAAGCGGGCGAATTCGTCTCGTCTGGTCGGGACGCCGCTTCCCGGACGAGAGGCGGGGAAGGGCGAAAACGGGCTTGACTTGCAATGCAACTGCAACTCATTATCATTCATAGCCAGAAGGAAACGGGAAGTCCAGGCACGTTGTCGCCTCCTGATCGATCTCCTTCAAGCCACCGGAAACCGATGAAGATCAAATCAAGACGCCAGGCCGAAAGCATTCGGCAGGGCGCCGTGTGGCTGCATCTGCGGAATCCGTAAAATTTTCGTCAACTCTGCATGCGATATCGGCGAGGAGTGCCTGATGGCCTTCGATCGGGACGACACCGTCTTTCACGTCGTGGTCAACCACGAGGAGCAATACTCGATCTGGCCCGACTACAAGGAGATCCCTGAGGGCTGGACCGCCGTCGGCAAGGCCGGCCCGAAGGCGGAGTGCCTGGCCTACATCTCGGAGGTCTGGACCGACATGCGGCCGCTGTCGCTGCGCCGGCACATGGACGGCCCGGCCGCGGCGGACGCCCCCCAGATCGACGCCGCGTAGTGACCGCATGAGCGCCGTCGTGGCCCTGTCGCGACGGATGAACGGCGGCCCCGCCGCTACGCTTCAGTGAGTGCCCACGCCATGGATGCCGTGACCACCGCCACGCTGACGATCCGCCCGCTGCGCGAGGACGGCCCCTTGCCGCTGCTGGTCGAGCCCGCTGCCGGCAGCATGCCGTCGCTGATTGAGGCCCTGCCCGAGATCCGGTCGATCGTCGACCGCCATCTGAGCGTCGAGGGCGGATTGCTGTTCCGCGGCTTCGCGCTGGACGGCGCCGACGCCTTCCGCGGCTTCGCCGCCGGCTTCGGCCATCCGTTGCTGACCTACGAGTTCGGCTCGACCCCGCGCAGCAAGGTGACGCAGGGCGTCTACACCTCGACCGAGTACCCGCCGCATCAGCACATCCCGCTGCACAACGAGCAGGCCTACACCCGGGACTGGCCGATGAAGATCTGGTTCTACTGCCAGCAGGCGGCGCCGGAGGGCGGCGAGACGCCGATCGCCGACAGCCGCGCCGTCTACCGCGCCATGCCGCCGGCCTTGCGCGACCGCTTCGCCGAGAAGGGGCTGATGTATGTCCGCAACACCGGCAACGGCCTTGACGTCTCCTGGCAG
Organism: Inquilinus sp. YAF38; assembly: GCF_052113205.1. Classification (NCBI taxonomy): domain Bacteria; kingdom Pseudomonadati; phylum Pseudomonadota; class Alphaproteobacteria; order Rhodospirillales; family Rhodospirillaceae; genus Inquilinus; species Inquilinus sp. YAF38. Next base: position 42,529 of record NZ_JBFRCU010000047.1, read on the forward strand.
CAGGTGTTCGGCACCGAGGATCGCGGCGAGGTCGAAGCCTATTGCCGCGCCCACGGCATCGACTGCGAGTGGAAGCCGGATGGCGAGCTGCGCACCCGCCAAGTCTGCCAGGGCACGATCGCCCATCCGGTGACTGGCGAGATGCTGTGGTTCAACCAGGCGCATCTGTTCCACGTCTCGAACCTCGAGCCCGAGGTGCGGTCGACCCTGCTGGAGCTGGTCGCCGAGCCGGACCTGCCACGCAACGTCTATTACGGCGACGGCTCGCCGATCGAGGACGAGGCGCTGGCCACCGTTCGCGAGGTGTTGGAAGCGAACAAGATCAGCTTCCCCTGGCAGGCGGGCGACGTGCTGATGCTCGACAACATGCTCACCGCCCATGCGCGGGCTCCGTTCAAGGGGCCGCGCAAGGTCATCGTCGCCATGGCCGAAGCGCACGGTCTGCACTGACGCTCCGAGCCGGAGAAAGCCGTGTCGCTTCTCGGAATGCTGATCCGCGGGTCGCGAATCCTGTTCGCGGCCGCCATCCTGGCCAGCCTGGCCTGCGGGATCGGCGGGGCGCTGCTGGTGCTGCTGATCAACCGCGCGCTGCACGCGCCGGCCGAGACGCTGCCGCAATGGCTGCTGCCCTTCGTCGCCGCCGCGGTGCTGGTGATGGTGGCGCAGGTTGCCTCGCGCGCCCTGTTCGCCCGCCTCGGCCAGCGGGCGCTCGGCGGGCTGCGGCAGCACATCGCCCAGGCGGTGGTGGCGGCGCCCTACCGGCGGCTCGAGGTGGTCGGCCGGGCGCGGATCCAGTCGCTGCTGACCGATGACGCCTCGGCCATCGCCACCTTCTGCATGGGCCTGCCGATCCTGGTGACCAACGGGGTCGTCATCCTCGGCGTGCTGATCTATCTCGCCACCCTGTCCTGGAGCTTCCTGCTTCTGGCCGCGGCGGTGCTGGTGCTCGGCTCGGTCGGCCACCAGCTCAGCTACGGCCGCGTGCTGTCGCATTTCCGTGAGGCAGGCCGCGACCAGGACCGTCTGTTCGGCCATTTCGAGGCCTTGAACGGCGGCGCCAAGGAGCTGAAGCTGAACGCCGGCAAGGCGCGGCGCTTCCTCGACGCGGTGCTGGCCGAGGCGATCGACGCAGTCGGCCGCAGCCGGGTCCGCGGCCTGTCGCTGCTGGCCTTCGCCGATGGCTGGGGCCGGCTGCTGTTCATGGCGACGATCGGCACGGCGCTGTTCGCTCGGATCTGGATCGCGCCGGAGGATGCCGGCGTCGTCTCCGGCTATGTCATCGCTTTCCTCTACATCATGGGCCCGCTGGAAGGATTGCTGGCCAATATCCCGCATCTCGGCATGGCCCGGGTGGCGCTCGGCCGCATCGACGACACCGTGCGACAGCTGGAAGCGGGGAAGGGCGGCGAGACCCCGGCGCCGCTGCCGGCCGGGGCGGAGGTCACGCTGGCGCTGGAGGGCGTCACCCATGGCTACTACGACGAGCGCGAGGACGAGGTCTTCACCCTCGGCCCGATCAACCTGACGCTGCGGCCGGGCGAGATCACCTTCCTGGTCGGCGGCAACGGCAGCGGCAAGACCACGCTGGCGAAGCTGGTCACCGGCCTGTACGCGCCGGAGGCCGGCACCATCCGCGTCGACGGCCGGGCCCTGGCCGCGCCGGGCGGCGAGGCGCACCGGCAGCTGTTCTCGGCCGTGTTCTCCGACTTCCACCTGTTCGAGACGCTGCTGGAGGCGGCGGACGGGTCGCTCGACGACCGCGCCAACACCTGGCTGCGCCAGCTCCATCTCGACCACAAGGTCGCGGTCCGCGACGGCGCCTTCTCGACCCGCGACCTGTCGCAGGGACAGCGCAAGCGCCTGGCGCTGGTGGCGGCATGCCTCGAGGACCGGCCGGTGATGGTGTTCGACGAATGGGCGGCCGACCAGGACCCGCAGTTCAAGGACGTGTTCTACCGCGAGGTCCTGACCGAGCTGAAGGCGCGGCGGAAGACGGTGCTGGTCATCACCCATGACGACCGCTGGTTCCCGCTGGCGGACCAGCTGGTCAAGCTCGAGCGCGGCCAGGTGGTCGAGCGCAGCGGCCCTGTCGCGGCGGATGCCGCACCGCCGTCGCGCGCGCCCGGTCGCGATCTTTCCCTTTCGCCGGTGTCATGAGGTTCGCCGTGAGCGACGCTGCCTTCGATCTCCGTCCGCGCCGCGCCGCCGCCGCCCCGCTGGCCCTGGACTATGCCGATGCCGAGACGCTGGTCGAGCTGCTGCGCCGCCGCGCCGCCGCCGACGATGGCGGGCCGGCGCTGCGCTTCCTGACCGATGGCGAGACGATCGGCGACACCCTCGACTACCGCGCCCTGGACCAGCGGGCCCAGGCTATTGCGGCGCATCTCCAGGCCGTGGCTGCGCCGGGCGACCGGGCGCTGATCCTGCTGCACAGCGGGCCGGACTACATCGCCTCCTTCTTCGGCTGCCTCTATGCCGGGGTCATCGCCGTGCCGGCCTATCCGCCGGAGGGGATGAGCCTGCACCATGTCGAGCGGCTGCACGGTATGGTCGAGGATGCCGGTGCCCGTCACCTGCTGACCGATTGGTCGCACCTGGCCTCGGTCGAAGCCCTCTGCGCCGGGCACGACGGCGTCGACGTGATCGCCGTCGACGCCCTGTCTGCCGCGCAGGCGGAAGCCTGGCGGCCACATCCGGCTGCAGGCGACGACATCGCCTTCCTGCAATACACGTCGGGTTCCACCGCCGACCCCAAGGGCATCGAGGTCACCCACGCCAACCTGATCGACAACCAGCGGATGATGGTGCACGGCATCGGCGTCACCGCCGACGACGTGCTGGTGTCCTGGCTGCCGCTCTATCACGACATGGGGCTGATCGCCGGGATGATCCTGCCCTTCTTCGCCGGCATCCCGCTGGTGCTGATGGCGCCACAGCACTTCCTGGCCCGGCCGGCGCGCTGGCTGGAGGCGATCCACCGCTACGGCGGCACCGTCAGCGGCGGACCCGATTTCGCCTTCCGCCTGTGCTGCGAGCGGGTCAGCGACAGGACCCTCGCCGGCCTCGATCTGCGGTCCTGGCAATTCGCCTTCTGCGGATCCGAGCCGGTGCGGGCCGACACCATGGCGGATTTCGCTGCCCGCTTCGCCCCGGCCGGCTTCCGGCGCGAGACCCTGGCCCCCGCCTATGGCCTGGCCGAGGCCACGCTGACCATGTCCTGCAGCCCGCGGCCGCATGCCTATGTCACGCTACACGTCGACCCCGAGGCGCTGGCGGCGCACCGGGTGGTGCCGAGCGGCGCGGGCGTCGAGCTGGTCAGCAGCGGCCGGCCGATCCGGCCGGAGCAGCTGCGCATCGTCGATCCCGAGACGCTGGAGCCGCTCGGCGAGGGCACGGTCGGCGAGGTCTGGGTGACCGGCGGCAGCGTCGCCCGTGGCTATTGGCGCAACCCGAAAGCGACGCGCGACGCCTTCCTCGACCGCGGTGAAGGCGTCTGGCTGCGTAGCGGCGACTTGGCCTTCCTGCATGAGGGCGAGCTGTTCATCACCGGCCGGCGCAAGGATGTGATCATCATCCGCGGCCAGAACCGCTACCCGCAGGACATCGAGAAGGCGGTCGAGGCCGGCGTACCGGGAATTCGCAAGGGCCGGGTCTCGGCCTTCGCGGTCGAGCATGACGGCCGCGAGAGCATCGGCGTTGCGGCCGAGATCGGCCGCGTCACGCAGCGCAAGACGGCGCCGGGCGAGCTGGTCGAGGCGATCGACCGCGTCGTTGCCGAGTTCCAGCAGGAGCCGGCGGCGCTGGTCGCGCTGCTCGAACCCGGCACGCTGCCGAAGACCACCAGCGGCAAGCTGCAACGCTCCGCCTGCCGCGAGCGGCTGGCCTCGGGCGAGTTGCAGGCCTGGCACCTGTACCGCCGCCCTTCGGCCGGCGCCGGCGCGCAGGACCGGGAGCCGCCGCGGCACGGCACCGAGCAGCGCCTGGCCGCGATCTGGTCCGAGCTGCTGGATTGCGGTCCGATCGGCCGTGGCGACCGGTTCCTGGCCCTTGGTGGCCATTCGCTGCTGGCGATGCAGGCGATCGACCGGATCCGGGCCGAGTTCGGTGTCGAGCTGCCGCTGCGCGAGATCTTCGCGCCGCACAGCCTGGCCGAGCTTGCCGTCCGGCTGGACACGACGCCGCGCCAGGCGCCGGAGGCCGGGCTGCCGCCGGTCACGGCCGGGCCGCGGCAGGCCGAGATGCCGCTGTCGCCGGCGCAGCAGCGCCTGTGGTTGGCCGAACGGCTGGCGGGGGAGGCCGCGCGCAGCGCTTACAACCTGACCGGCCAGCTGCGCCTGACCGGCCCGCTGTCGCGGCCGGCCCTGGACCGTGCCATCACCGGCCTGCTGGCGCGGCACGAGATCCTGCGCACCGCCTATCCGGAGGATGCCGACGGCGTGCCGGTGGCGCGGGTCGACGCCGACGCCGCCCTGTCGCTGCCGGAGATCGACCTGTCGGCGCTCGACCCGTCCCGGCGCCAGGCGCGGCTGGCCGAGATCGAGGCCGAGGAGGCGCGGCGGCCCTTCGACCTGGCGGCGGCGCCGCTGCTGCGCGCCACCCTGCTGCGGCTGGGGCCGGCGGAGCACAGCCTGCTGCTGGGCCTGCACCACATCGTCGCCGACGGCTGGTCGATCGGCGTGCTGATCGACGACCTGGGCGCGCTGTACCGCGCCGCGCTGACGCACGGCCCGGCCGATCTGGCGCCGCTGCCGGTGCAGTATCTCGATTTCGCGCTGTGGCAGCGCCGGCTGCTGCAGGGCGAAGGGCTGGACCGGCAGAAGGCGTTCTGGCGCGACCGACTGGCCGGCGTCCCGCACCGGCTGGAGCTGCCGGCCGACCATCCGCGCCCGGYCGTGGCGTCCCAGGCCGGGGACAGTGTCCGCTTCAGCCTGCCGGGCCCGCTGGTGGCGCGGCTCGAGGCGCTGGGCCATGCCCGCGGCGGCACGCTGTTCATGGTGCTGCTGGCGGCGTTCGAGACCCTGCTGCATCGGCTGACCGGCGCCACCGATTTCGTTATCGGCACCGACGTCGCCGGCCGGCCGCGGCGCGAGCTCGACCGGCTTGTCGGCTTCTTCGTCAACGTCCTGCCGCTGCGCGCCCGGCCGGAAGCGGCGCTGCCCTTCGCCGGGCTGCTGGACCGGGTGCGCGAGGATTCGCTGCAGGCCTTCGAGCAGCCGCTGCTGCCCTTCGACCAGATCGTCGAGGCCGCCGGCACGCCGCGCGACCGCGCCCGCAACCCGCTGGTGCAGGTGCTGTTCGTGCTGCAGAGCGCGCCGCGCGGCCGCTTCGGCGTCGACGGCCTGACGGCGGAGCTGCGGCCCGCCCAGGCCCATGGCTCGAAATTCGACATGGCGCTGTTCCTCGACCCGCTCGGCCCCCGCGCCACGCAGGGGCTGGAAGGCGAGTGGGTCTTCGCCACCGACCTGTTCGCCCGGCCGCGCGTCGGGCGGCTGGTGGCCGCCTGGACCGCACTGTTGGAACAGATCGCCGAAAGCCCGGACCGCTCGCTGAGCGGCTTCACCCTTCCCTCACTGGAGGAACCCGCGATGTCGTCGTCCGCGTCGCCGTCCGAAACCACCGGCGCCGCCCGCATGGGCGCCAAGCTGGACAAGCTGAAGAAGTTCGCCTCCCCCTCGGCCCGGCCGGCTGCCGCTGCGGCACCGGCGCGCGAGCTGGTGCGGACCTTGTCGCTGACCCCGGGCGCGGTCTTCCCGCTGGTGGTCGAGCCGGCCAGTGCCGATCTCGACGCCGTGGCCTGGGCCGCTTCCCATCGCGACCAGGTCGAAGCTTGGCTGCGGCGCCACGCCGGCCTGCTGTTCCGCGGCTTCGGCCTGACCACGCCGCAGGAGTTCGAGGCCTTCGCCGAGGCGCTGCAGCCCGGCCTCTACGGCTCCTATGGCGACCTGCCGAAGAAGGAAGGCGGCCGCAACACCTACCGCTCCACGCCGTATCCGGAGCGGAAGATGATCCTCTACCACAATGAGAGCTCGCACCTGCCGCGCTGGCCGCGCAAGCAGTGGTTCTTCTGCGAGCAGCCGTCGCCGGTCGGCGGCGCCACCCCGATCGTCGATTGCCGCGAGATGCTGCGGCGCCTGCCGGCGGAGCTGGCGGAGCGCTTCGCCCGCCTCGGCCTGACCTATGTCCGCACCTTCACCGAGAATCTCGACGTCGACTGGCGCGACTTCTTCAAGACCGATAGCCGTGAGGAGGTCGAGGCCCGTTGCCGCGCCGCCGGGGTCGATTTCGCCTGGATCGGCCAGGACGAGTTGCAGACCCGCACCCGCTGCCCGGCGGTGATCACCCACCCGCTGACCGGCGAGCGCTCCTTCTTCAGTCAGGTCCAGCTGCACCACACCCGCTGCCTCGACGCCGATGTGCACGAGGACCTGCTGGCCATGGTCGGCCCGGAGCGGATGCCGCGCCAGGTGTTCTACGGCGACGGCTCGCCGATCGAGGACGAGGTCATGGACCTGATCGGCGAGCTGTACGAGACCTGCGCCGTGCGCTTCGACTGGCGCCGCGGTGACGTGGTGATGCTCGACAACATGCTCGCCGCCCATGCCCGCGACCCGTATGAGGGGCCGCGCCGCATCGTCGTGGCGATGGGCGACATGGTCGATCGCACCAGCCTGGAGGGTACGCGATGACCGACCTCGCCCTCTCCGCCGGGGCGGAGACCTGGCCGCTCGGCTCGGAGCAGCGCGTCGCCGCGGAGCATCCGGACGTTGCCGCGACCCTGATCGTCGCCATCGCCGGCAGCCTGGACAAGGCGGGGCTGCGCGCCGCCCTGCTGCGGGTCGCCGGCCGGCATGAGATCCTGCGCACCGCCTTCGTCGCCGTCCCCGGCTTCCGCGGCCTGCGCGCCCGTCCGCTCGACGCGCCGGCGGAGCCGGCCTGGTCCGCGCTCGACCTGCGCGGGCGAACGGATGCCGCCGACGCGATGTCGCGCGACCTGGCGGCGCAGAAGGAAGCCGGCTTCGATCTCGGCTCCGGCCGGACCCTGAGGGTCGCGCTGTATCGCCTGGGCAACGCGGAGTGGCACCTGGCGCTGCTGGCCTCGCCGCTGGTGGCCGATCGCGGCGCGCTCGACCTGATCCATCGCGCCCTGCGCGGCGAATATGCCGGCGCCGCCGTCCCGGCGAACGAAGACGGCGTGGCCTATGCGCAGTATGTCGAGTGGCGCGCCGATATGGCGGCCGACGAGGACGCTGCCGAGGGCCGCCGCTATTGGCAGGACCATCTCGGCCCCTCGGCGCCGCCGGCCCTGCATCTGCCCTATCGCCGTCGCGCGGCCGGCACCACTGCACCAGCAAGCCGCGAAGCCGCAATCGACGCCGCCGTGGCGCGGCGGCTGGCGGATCTCGCCGCCGGGCGCGGCATCGGCCTCGACGCCGTGCTGCAGGCGGCGTGGTGGGCGCTGCTGGCCCGCATCGCCGGCCGGGTCGAGCTGGTGGCCGGTTGGCAGCATGACTGCCGCCGTGACTACGACGCCTTCGCCGAGACCATCGGCCCGTTCGACAAGGTGCTGCCGTTGCGGCTGACGGCCGACCCGGCCGAATCCTTCTCGTCCTTCCTGGATCGCCTTGCGCCGGTGCTCGACAGCCATCGCGGCTGGCAGGAGCACTGGCCGGTCGAGGCGCCGGGCCGCAGCGACCACCTGATCGCCGGCTTCCGCATCGCGGGTCCCGCCGCCGCTGATGGTGCCTGGCGCCTGGTTTCAGCGGACGCGCGGCGGCCCTTCGAGCTGGCGCTGCAGGCCGACCTCGCCGAGGATGGCAGCCTCCGCGCCGCCGCGCTCCATTGGGACGGCGGCCGCTACGACGACGCGGCGATGGCAACGCTGCTGGAGCAGGTCGTGATCCTGCTGTCCGAGCTGCCGGACCAGCTTGAGACGTCTCTCGGCACCCTGTCGCCGGTGGGCGCGGCGGAGCGGGCACGGCTCCAAGCCTTCGACGCCATGGCCGAGGCTCCGGCGCCGGGCCCGTCGCTGCCGGCGCTGATCGCCCGCTGGGGCCGCGAGACCCCGAACGCGCCGGCTCTGGCCGGCGGCGGCATCACCCTCGACTATGCCGGGCTGAACGCGCGGGTCGACGGGCTGGCCGCCTGGCTCGTCGCCCATGGCGTCGGCCGTGAGTCCATGGTCGCGCTCGACATGGCCCGCTCGGCCGAGATGGTGGTGGCGCTGCTCGCCGTCTGGCGCGCCGGCGGCGCCTATCTGCCGCTCGACCCGCAATGGCCGCAGGCGCGGCGGCAGCTGCTGCTCGACCAGGCCCGTCCGGTGCTGGTGCTGACCGACGCCGCCGACTCTGTCGTCTCCGGCACCGTCCCGGTCCACCCGCTGGCCGCCGCGCTGGCGGAGCCCGCCTTGGCGGGCCTGCCCGACCTCGACCAGGACGACCGCGCCGCCTATGTCCTGTTCACCTCCGGCTCGACCGGCACGCCCAAGGGCGTGGTGATCGAGCACGGCCAGTTGCGCACCTATGTCGAGGCGGTCAGCGCGGCGCTCGGCCTCGCCGGCTGCCGGCGCTTCGCCCTGACCTCGACCGTCGCCGCCGATCTCGGCAACACCACACTGTTCGGCGCGTTGCGGCATGGTGCCTGCCTGGCGGTGGCGGACGAAACCGAGATGGCCGACGGCGCCGCCTTCGCCGGATTCCTGCGGCGGCATGAGATCGACTGCGCCAAGCTGGTGCCATCGCATCTGGCGGCGCTGCTCGACGTTCCGGAGCCGGTTCTCCCGGCCACACTGATTCTGGGTGGAGAGACCACGCCGAAGGCGCTGGTCGACCGCATCCTCGCGGTCGCGCCGGGATGCCGGGTGTTCAACCACTACGGCCCGACCGAGACCACCATCGGCGTGCTGGTGCACGCCCATGATCCTTCGGCCTGGGCGGGCGACGCGCTGCCGCTGAGCCGGCCGCTGGCCGGCAGCGAGGTGCTGGTRCTCGACGCGGCGGGCCGGCTGGCGCCGACCGGCGCGGTGGGCGAGCTCCACATCGGCGGGGCGCAGCTCTGCCGCGGCTATCTGCACGGCGATCCGGCCGGCGCCTTCGTCGACCACCCGTTCCGCGAGGGCCGGAGGCTCTATCGCAGCGGCGACCTGGCGCGACACCTGCCGGACGGTTCCCTGCAGGTCGTCGGCCGGGCCGACCACCAAGTGAAGATCCGCGGCTTCCGGGTCGAGCCGGGCGAGGTCGAGGCGGCGCTGCAGACCCTCAACGGCGTCCAGCAGGCGGCGGTCGTGGTGCATCGGCCGGAAGGCGGCGAGGCGCGGCTGGTGGGCTTCGTCACCCTGGCCTCGGGCGAGGGCGACGCCACGGCGTTGCGCCCGGCGCTGGCGGCGCGACTGCCCGGACCGATGGTGCCGGCGCAGATCGTGGCCCTGGACCGGATGCCGCGCCTGGCCAATGGCAAGATCGACCGCCGCGGCCTGCCCGATCCGGCGACCCTGGCCGAGACCAGCGCCAAGGTGGCGCCGCGCGATCCGGTCGAGACCCTGCTGCGCCAGGTGGCGGCGGAGCTGCTGGAGCGGCCGGCCGAGGCGATCGGCGTCACCGACGACTTCTTCGACATCGGCGGCAACTCGCTGCAGGTGATCAAGCTGGTCGCCCGCATCCGCAAGCTGTTCCAGCTCGACGTGCCGCCCGGCATCGTCTTCGATCATCCCAGCATCGCCGCTTTGGCCCAGGCGCTGCGCGGCTATGCGGCGCCGGGTCGGATCGACCAGATCGCCACCCTCCGCCTCAGCCTCGACGGGATGAGCGAGGCCGAGCGGGCGGCGCTGCTGGAGAAGGCGCGGCAGGCCAAGGCTCCTTAAGCAACATGAACGACATCGACAACGACGCGCTGCTCGCACTGCTGCTGGATGACGAGACGTCGGATCCGGATGCGATCCGTCCGCGCGACAATGGGACCTCAGCTCCGCTGTCCTTCCAGCAGCAGCGGCTGTGGTTCCTGCARCACTACGATCCGGAGAGCGCGGCCTACAACTCGGTCCGCGCGCTGCGGCTGCGGGGGCGGCTGGACGCGCCGGCGCTGGAGGCCGCGTTTTGCCGCCTGGTCGAACGCCACGCCGTGCTGCGCACCGGCTTCGAGGGCGGGGATGGAGAGCCGCGGCAGGTGGTGCTGCCGCAGGTCGATGTCGTGATCGAGCAGGCCGTGCTGCCCGCGGCCGGGGCGCCGGGCGTGGAGCAGGCGCTGTCCGCCTGGCTGCAGGCGCGGGTGCGCCGGCCCTTCGACCTCGCCCGGCCGCCGCTGCTCCGCGTCGCCCTGGCCCGGCGCGGTGAGACGCCTGAGGGTGAGGGCGAATGGGTGCTGCTGCTGGTGATGCACCACATCGTTGTCGACGCCTGGTCGACCGCGGTGCTGGTGCGCGACCTCGCCCAGGCCTATGGCGAGGCGCTGCGCGACCCGTCCCGCCGGGGCCGGCCGCTGCCCGCCCAGGCGTTGGGCTATGCCGATTATGCCGCCTGGCARCGCCGGCGTTTCGCCGGCGACCGCCGCGAGCAGGCCCTGGCGCGGTGGAAAGAATATCTCGGCAGCGACGTGCCGGTGCTGGCGCTGCCAACCGACCGGCCGCGCGACGCCGAGGGCAACCGCCCGGGCGGCCGCATCGATTTCGCCCTGCCGCCGGATCTGGCCAGGTCGGTTCAAGCCCTGTGCCGGCAGGAAGGGTGCACCCCCTTCGTGGTGCTGCTGGCCGCCTGGCAACTGCTGCTCGGCCGGCTCTCGGGCCAGCCCGATTTCGCGGTCGGCGTACCGAACGCCGCGCGCGGCCGAGCCGAGATCCAGGACCTGCTCGGCTTCTTCGTCAACACCCAGGTCTATTGCGTCCGGCTCGACCCGAGCCTGAGCGTCCGGGCGCTGTGCCGCCGGCTGCGTGGCGAGGCGATGGCCGCGCTCGACCAGGCCGACGTGCCGTTCGAGCTGCTGCTGGACGGGCTCGGCATCGCCCGCGATGCGTCGCACACGCCGCTGTTCCAGTCGCTGTTCAACTTCCGCACCACCCGCGACGCGGCGCTGCTGGCGCTGGACGGGGTGACGGCCGAGCTGATCGACATCGACACCGGCAGCGCCCAGTTCGACCTGTCGCTGGACGTGGCCGCGGATGGGCGCGGCATCGACTGCCAGCTCGAATACGATGCCGCGCTGTTCGACCGCACCACCGTGGCCCGCTGGAGCACGCACTTCGTCACGCTGCTGCGGCAGATGACGTCCAGGCCGGATGCCCCGGTCGAAGCCCTGTCGCTGCTAACGGAGGCGGATCTGGCGCAGCTCGCGGCATGGCAGACCGAGCCCCACGAGGCCGAGCCGTATCGCTCGGTGCAGGACTGGATCGCCGATTGGGCGGCGGTGGAGCCGGGCCGGACGGCGGTGATCTTCGGCGATCGCGAAGTCAGCCGGGGCGAGCTGGACCGGCGGGCCAACCATCTGGCGCATCGGCTGGTTCGGGCGGGAATCGGGCCGGACGTGCTGGTCGGGGTGGTGCTGGAGCGGTCGGTGGAGCTGCTGGTGGCGTTGCTGGCGGTGCTGAAGGCGGGCGGGGCCTATGTGCCGCTGGCGCCGGATGCGCCGGCGGCACGGATGGCCGAGGTGGCGGCCGACAGCGGGCTGCGGCTGGTGCTGACCCAGGCCTCATTGGCCGGAAGGCTGCCGCAGGGTCTGGAACGCATCCTGGTCGAGACCGGTGAGGCCGAGGCAGGCCCGGCGGTGGCGCTGCATCCCGAGAACCTGGCCTATGTGATCTACACCTCGGGCTCGACCGGCACGCCGAAGGGCGTCGCCGTCGCCCATGGCCCGCTCGCCATGCATTGCCGCGCCGTCAGCTCGGTGTTCGGCCTCGGCGAGAGGGTCCGCGAGTTCCATTCCCTGTCCTTCAGCTTCGACGCGGCGCATGAGCGCTGGCTGACCGCGCTCGGCTCCGGGGGCAGTCTGGTCCTGTCCTCCGAAGGGCTGTGGACGGCGGATCAGGCTCTGGCTGCCATCCGTCGCCACCACGCGACCAACGCGGATTTCACCCCCGCCTATCTCGCCGAGCTCGCCGCCTCTTCGGATGCGGACGGAACGCCGCCGCTGGAGCTGATCTCCTTCGGTGGGGAGGCGATGCCAGCGGCGGGGTACGACCGAGTGCGTCGGGCTTTGCGACCGCGGGCCTTGATCAACGGGTATGGCCCGACCGAGGCGGTGGTGACGCCTTTGGTGTGGAAGGGGAATGCCGAGACGGCCTGCGACGGGGCCTATGTGCCGATCGGCCGTCCGGTGGGGGACCGCCGGGCCTATGTGCTGGACGGGCGGCTGCAGCCGGTGCTGGTGGGCGTGGCGGGCG
>NZ_JBFRCU010000048.1:0-54871 GCF_052113205.1 Inquilinus sp. YAF38
GCGGCGGCGGGGCGGCCGCCGGGGCGGCGGGGGGCGGCGAAGCGGGCGGCGCGGCCTCCTGGGCGAAGGCCGGCGCGGCGACGGCGGCGCTCAGCAGAAAGGCGGCGGCGAAYCGGCGGACGGAGAGGGGCATCGCGGTCATGCCTCTAGGTACCGGAAGCATAGCCGCTGCGGCAAGCAGAGGTGGCGTTCTGCGACACTGTCCCGGGTGGCTTGACAGGGGCGGCGGCGGGCGCGTATACGCTCGGCCCCGATGGCTGGGTAGCTCAGTGGTAGAGCAGGGGAATCATAATCCCTTGGTCGGGGGTTCAAATCCCTCCCCAGCTACCAAGATTGGAACCGCGGAAACTCGCGGCTTTCCCTTGTAATTCAAGGCGCTTGCAGGCGGGATGGCGTTAAATCGCTATCCCGCCTTTCTGTTCTCGCTTTGTCGATTGCAATTAGACGAGCCGGACCACCAGAGCGTCTCGGGGCGGGAGCACCACTTCGCCATCCCCGAACCGGGCGCTTTCGGCCGCCCAATGAGTCGCGCCGAAACGGAGCGTCCCGTACCGGCTTGCGAGCGTGACGGTCGAGCGCTGGGTCTCGCGCGTCGGGTTCACCACCCAGAGCATCTTGCCCGCTTCGCCCTCATGCAGCCTGGCCTGAATCGCGCTGTTCGAGAGCCGCACATGCGGCTCTCTGCCGGTCCAGGTGAAGACGTCGGCAAAGTAGCCCCGGTTCGCCTCACCGGAGGTCCTGAAGTAGCCGACTCCCGGATGAGTGCCGACCAGCAGTGTCCGGCCGCGACCGTGGCTGTGCTCGACCATCGCAAGCCGGCCATCGGCGAACCGGCCGCGCTCGGTCCCGCCCGCCGGCGTGTAGCTCTGCAGKAACCCGCCGCCCGTCACGGTGCGGCCGGCATAGGCGAAGCGGATGCGGTCGCCGATATCGGGCATGAACTCGACCTCGTGCTCGCGCACTCCGAAGACACGGTGCAATCCGTGGTTCGGCTGCACGACGCCGACCTTGCCGCGGTCACCGAAATAGCCGATGCAGGCCTCGCTGATGAGGGTGCCGCCCGCTTCGACCCACCGGGCCAGCCTCTCCGCATGGGCCGCCGTCAGCATGATCGGGTACGGCGCATAGATCGTGTCGTAGGCGTCGATGTCGTCGACATGCACCCAGTCCGCCTGGATGCCGTTGTCGAAGAAGCCGCGATAGGCGCCCCACATCGCCTCGGCATAGGTCTCCGGGCGGTGGCGGTGGTTGAGCAGAAGGTCCCAGGCCTGGGCTTCCGGGATGACCAGGAGGCCGATATCGCCCTTCACCGGCCGCGCCGCGAACACCTCCTTCTGCTCGGGCGCGTTCGCCCACTTCGCGATGGCGCTGGCCATGTCGGAGCGCGGCGTCCGCGAGCCGTCCATCGCGTAGGAGCCGAAGGCGCCGAACAGCGGCCCGTCGAGCAGCGGCCGCCAGCGCAGGTTGAGAACGCCGGTCGCGCCGGCGGCGAAGGAGGTCATCGTCCAGACGCGAATGTCCTCCGGCTCGGCGACGCGGCCGTCCTCCTTGTCGCGGCCGAGCACCTGCGGTTGCAGCCAGAGCGGTCCGCCCTGCCGCTCGGCATGCCACCACGGTTTGCCCCGGGACGCCGCCCGCGTGAGGTCTGCGCCATAGAAATTGCGCCAGGGCTGGTTGCCCTTGCGCGCGGGCACCCAGGTCATGCCGTAGATCTCGACCTTTGAGGCCGCCAGCCAATCGTCGCAGCCATTCGCGGCCATGTTGGGAATGGCGCCGGCGATGCCATGCGCGGCGATCAGGCAGTCCTGGTCCACCGCGCGGATCGTGTCGATGCGCCACTGCATCTGGCCGTAGAAATTGTCCCGCCGGAAGTCGATCCAGTCGAGACCCTCTGGATAGGCGGCGATCTCGGCCGGCGGCTCGATGTCGTCCCATTCGGCATAGGAGTAGCGATGCCAGGCTTGGGCGAGCGTCTCGAGATCGCCGTATTTCCGCTTCAGCCAGTCGCGAAAGGCGGCCTTGGCGTAATCCGAATAGTCGACATCGGCGGCGTAGTTGACCTCGTTCCAGACATCGTAGCCGAGCAGCGCCGGATGCCCCTTGTAGCGCGTGGCGAGCGCCGTCAGGAAGGCGCCGGCCGCCTGCTTCACCTCGGGGCAGTTCATGGTCAGGGCCCCTGCCCCGCCGCCATTGTTGGCGAAGCCGCCCACCGCCGCACTGACGCCCATATTCGAGGTGAGCGGACGCCCGTCCATCCGGACCTGCCGGGCATGGGCGAATTTGCGGTAGGCCCAGTCGGGGACCGTGTGGGTCAGCTCGGCGATGATGGTCTTGAGGCCGCTTTCGGCCGCCAGGTCCATCTGCCGGTCGTAGTCGTCCCAGTCATAGACTCCGGGACGGCGCTCGATGACGCTCCACATGAACCAGTGGCGGAAGATGTTGAGTCCATCCTCGGCCGCCGTCCGGTAGTCCTGCTGCCAATCCTCGCGGGGCGGATTGGACTTGCGGAAATAGACCGCTCCGAACGGAATCTGCGGGACCTTGTCCGTGGGCATGGGACGCTCCTCTGGCGCAACACTCTTCCTTCGGCGGACGCGGTCCTGCGCCGCCGCCTCAATCGCTGGCGTGTGGATCCCCGGGGCTAGCTGGTCTTGCCGGCCGATGCCTCCCCGGGGACGAAACGGGTGCGGTGCATCATCCGCTTTCGGCGCGGATCCGGGCTTGGCACGGCCGAGATCAGGCTGCGGGTGTAGGGTTCGCGCGGCGTGGTGCAGATCTCCTCGGCCGGGCCCATCTCCACCAGCCGGCCCCGATGCATGACCGCGACCCGGTCGCAGAAATAGCGGACTACCGAGATGTCGTGCGAGATGAAGACGAAGCTCAGGCTCAGCCGCCGCTGAAGCTCGAGCAGCAGGTCGAGGATCTGCGAGCGGATGGACACGTCGAGCGCGGCGGTCGCCTCGTCGGCGATGACGATGCGCGGGTCGAGCGCGAGGGCGCGGGCGATGCCGATGCGCTGTCGCTGCCCGCCGGAGAAGGCGTGCGGATAGCGCTCCATCGCGAGCGGGTCGAGCCCGACCAGGTCCATGAGCTCGGCGACGCGCTTCGTCAGGGCCCGCCCTCGCGCCGTCCGGCTGACATGGAGCGGGTCGCCGATGATCTGCTTGACGGTCATGCGCGGGTTCAGCGAGGCGAAGGGATCCTGGAACACCAGCCGGACATCGCGGTGGAACGCCTTGAGCCCCGGCTTGCCGAGCCCCGTCACTTCGACCGGCTGCCCCTTGCCGTCGACATAAGTGATGCGGCCCGCGCTGGGCTCGATCGTCCGCAGGATCAGCCGGCCGAGCGTCGTCTTGCCGGAGCCGCTTTCGCCGACGATGCCGAGATTTTCGCCCGGAAAGAGGTCGAGGCTGACATCGTCGACTGCCGTGACCGCGTGCTCGCCACGGCCATAAACCTTCAACACGTTGCGCAGCGAGAGCACCGGCGACGCCTCGACCGGTTCGACGGCAACGGGCCGGGTGAGCGCGCGCCGGTTCTGCTCCAGCTTCACCGTCGCGTTCAGAAGCGCGCGGGTATAGGGATGCTTCGGATCGTGGAAGATGTCGTCGGCGCTGCCGCGCTCGACGATGCGGCCGTAATGCATCACCGCCACCTCGTCGGCGATCTCGGCGACCAGCCCCATGTCGTGGGTGATCAGCAGCATCGCCATGCCGCGGCTGTCCTGCAGCCGCTTGATCAGGTCGAGGATCTCGGCCTGGGTGGTCACGTCCAGAGCGGTCGTGGGCTCGTCGGCGATCAGGATGTCAGGGTCGCAGGCCAGCGCCATGGCGATCATCGCCCGCTGCCGCATGCCGCCCGAGAACTCGAAGGTGTAGCGGTCGACCATCCGGTCGGGATGCGGGATCTCGACCTGGCGCAGCAGGTCGATGGCCGCGTCGCGTGCCGCCTTCTTGCCGAGCCGGCGGTGGAGGCGCAGCGCCTCGACGATCTGGGAGCCGATCGTGTGCACGGGCGAAAGCGAGCTCATCGGCTCCTGGAAGATCAGGCCGATCCGCCCGCCCCGGATCTTTAGCAGCTCCGGGCTGCGTTCCTTGAGCCCGGCGATGTCGATCTCGCCGCCATGGCCCCGCAGCAGGATGCGGCCGCCGGCGATCCGTCCTTTGCGGTCGACGATGCGCAGCAGCGCCCGCGCGGTCACGCTCTTGCCCGAGCCGCTTTCGCCGACGAGGCAGAGCGTCCTGCCGCGCTTCAGCTCGAAGCTGACCTCCCGCGCCGCGTGGAGGATATGGGTGCGCAGGTTGAAGTCGAGGCTGAGCCCTTCGACCCGCAGCACCACATCGGCCTCGCTGGCGGCCGCGGCGGGCCGGTCCGCCGTCATCAGTCCCATCGCCGCCCCCGTCATGAATCGTAGGGGTCGGCGGCGTCGCGCAGACCGTCGCCGAGGAAGTTGAAGGCCAGCACCGCCAGCACCACGGCGCCGGCCGGCCAGACCAGAAGCCACGGCGCGCCGGCGATGGTGCGCACATTCTGCGCCTCCTGCAGCAGCACGCCCCAGGAGACCACCGGCGGCTTCAGCCCGATGCCGAGGAAGGACAGCGCCGTCTCCGCCACGATCATGGTCGGGACCGCGAGCGTCACCACCGCGAGGATATGGCTGGTGAGCGAGGGCAGGATGTGCCGGAAGATCAGCCGGCGCTCGCCCGACCCGTCCAGCCGCGCGGCGGTGACGAAATCCTCGCCCCGCAGGGCGTAGAACCGGCCGCGCACCTCGCGCGCCAGCCCGGTCCAGCCGAACAGCGAGACGATGAGGGTGATGACGAAATAGACCTGGAGCGGCGACCAGGTGAGCGGGATCGCGGCCGCCAGCCCCAGCCAGAGCGGGATGGTCGGCATCGCGCTGATCACCTCGATGATACGCTGGACAACCATGTCCACCGCGCCGCCGTAGAAGCCGGAGAGACTGCCGAGGGTGACGCCGAGCAGCAGGCTGATGCAGACGCCGATCAGCCCGATCGACATGGAGACACGGGTGCCGTAGATCAGCCGGCTCAGCAGGTCCCGGCCGAGCTTGTCGGTGCCAAGCAGATACATCGTGTCGCCCAGCCGCACCGGGCCGATCAGATGCCGGTCCATCGGGATCAGGCCCCACAACCGGTAGGCCGGGCCCTTCACGAAGAAGCCGATCGGCACGACCTTGGCTTCGTCGGCCACATAGCTGCGACGGAGCGAGGCCTGGTCCAGCTGCATGGAGTAGCCGGTCACATGCGGCAGGAAACGCGAGCTGCCGTCGGGCTCGGCCGCGAAGAACCGGATCTTCTGCGGCGGCGCGTTGGTGAATTGCGGCCGCGCGGCATCGGGCAGCGCCGGCGCCAGGAACTCCGCGAAGGCGCCGACGAGATAGAAGATGAGAATGACGACGCCCGAGGCGACCGCCACCTTGTTGCGGGCGAAGCGCCGCCAGATCAGCGCCCACTGCCCGGCCGCGGCGATCTCGCCCCCGCTGGTCTTAGGCTTCAGGAGGGTGACGGCGGGTGCCGTCTCCGCCGGCCCGTCGATGAAGATGTGCTCGCTCATCAGGTGAACCGGATCCGTGGGTCGAGCAGCGCCAGAAGGATGTCGGAGACGAGCATCCCGATCAGCGTCAGCACGCCCATCAGCAGGATGAAGCTGCCGGCCAGGTACATGTCCTGCGAGATCAAGGCCCGGAGCAGCAGCGGCCCTGCCGTCGGCAGGTTGAGCACGATGGCCACGATGGTGGCGCCCGAGATCAGCTCCGGCAGCACCCAGCCGAGGGCCGAGACGAAGGGGTTGAGCGCGATGCGCACGGGATAGCGCAATACCGCGCGGTATTCGGGCAGGCCCTTGGCCTTGGCGGTGATCACATAGGGCTTGTTCAGCTCGTCGCTGAGATTGGCCCGCAGGATCCGGATCAGCGCCGCCGTGCCGTGCGTGCCGATGATGATGATCGGAATCCAGAGATGCGCGAGGAGGTCGCCGATCTTGGCCCAGGACCACTGGGCGTCGATATATTCGGGGGAATAAAGCCCGCCCACGCTCTGGCCGAAATACTTGTAGGAGAGATACATCAGCGTCAGCGCCAGGATGAAGTTCGGCACTGCGAGACCGAGGAAGCCGAGGAAGGTGAACCCGTAGTCACCGAGCGAATGGCGGCGCATGGCAGAATAGATGCCGATCGGCAGCGAGACGGCCCAGACGAAGAGCAGCGAGGCGAGCGAGATCGCCAGCGTCGAGCCCATCCGTTCCCAGATCAGATCGGCGACCGGACGGTTCCATTCGAAGGAATAGCCGAAATCGCCGCGGAACAGGATGCCGCTCATCCACTTCCAGTACTGCAGCCAGACAGGATCGTCGAAGCCGTAGATTTCCCTGAGCCGCGCCACCTGCGCCGGATCCACGTTCTGGCCGGAATCCGTCATCATGGCGATCATCGAGGTGAGATAGTCGCCCGGCGGAAGCTGGATGATCAGGAACGCGATGATCGACATCCCGAACAGGGTCGGGATCATGTAGATCAGGCGCTTGATGACGTAGCGCAGCATGGCCGTCCGCGCTCCCTGTTCAGGCCCAGGTGATGTGCACGGCCTCGACCAGATCGATCCCCGGCACCGCCACCCTCACCCGGCCCGCCTCCACCCGCGCCTCCGCCGCCTCCCCGGAGACCAGCAGCCGCGCCTCGGCGAAGGAGCGGCCGGGGGGGATCGCCACCGAGACCTCCTGCCGCCCGACGGGATAGATCTCCCGCGTCGGTCCCTTCATCATCATCGGATTGGTCAGGTTCTGCAGCGCGACCACGAGCCCGTCCTCGCCCTCGCGCAAAGCGACATCCAGCACCGACCGCCCGGTCACCTCGACATCCGGCCGCTTGCCCAGCGCCCAGCGCACGGCGTTGGCGATCAGCCGCTGGTGATCGGCGGCGAGCACCTCCCAGAAGATCCCGCCGATGTTCCAGGGGATATAGACGGTGCGCGCCCCGCCCGGATGCTGCCGGGCCACCACCGCGGCCCCCTGCGGCGCCTCGCGCGGATAGACCTCCTCCATCGGCAGGTCCGGAAAATCGGGCACCGTGAGGAACGGCACCTCGGCATCGGCCGCAGCCTCTACGGCGATCAGATGCGTGCCGCCGATGATCCGCGCCGCTCCCTCAAAGCCCTCCGCGATCGGATGGCGGCCGTTGACCGCGACATAGCTGTTCTGGACCGCCCCCCGGGACGGCTTCGTCGCCGTCACGCCGAGCAGGCCGCCAAGCGCCAGGGTCCCGCGTGGGCGGTTGTTCTCGTCGCGCGTCGAGGTCTCATGGGCCGCGACCACGCTGCCCCCGCGGGCGACATAGGTCTCCAGCGCGGCGCATTGCGCATCGGAGAGGCAGGTCGCGTTGGCGAGGATCACGACCTTGAACCGGTCCAGCCGCTCCGGCGTCATCGCCTGGTCCGACAGCATCTCGAAGGGCAACTTCTCCTCGACCAGCGCCTGGTAGAAGCCGAGATCGTCGGCCTCGGCCTCCTTGCGCGTCTCCGGCCCGTGATGGCGCAGGGTGGTGGCCGGGTCGAGGATGGCGATCTCCGCCGCCGGCCGCGTCGCCGACAGGACCGGCTCGAGCGTCGCATGCAGGCCGAAGCTCTCGACGACCGGCACGACCCAGCGCTTGTCCGGCACCACACCGTTGAACTTGGTGAACCACGGCAGCATGCCCTGGACCACGCCGTCGAGCATCCACGACCGGATCTCCGCGTCCGTCGTGACCGCATCCTTCCAACGATACTTCTCCTCCGGCCCGATCGAGGTGATCAGGACCGCCGGGCGCTCGCGGAAGGTCGCCCGCATCCGCTTGCCGTTGCGGCCGGACATCCAGACCGGCTCGGTGCCGCGCCGGCCCTGGTCGTCGACGACCAGGAACGGGCAGTGCCGTTCGATCAGCTTCAGGTCGAACTCCATCAACGACACGCTGCCCATGTTGGGTATGAAGCTGGTGTTCGGCTTGATCGCCTTCATCGCCTCGTCCCATTCGACCACGAGGCGGCTCAGCACCGTGCGCCGCCAGGCCGTCCAGGCCAGCCAGGCCGGATCCTCGGGATCGGCGGCGAGCGGAAGGTCGTGGCCGGACGCGTCGCGGAAGTTCCGCCGGCAGGTCTCGCAGTAGCAGACGCCGTGCCCCTGCCAGCGATTGGCGAAGATCGCGTCGATGTCGTAGCCGCGGGTGATCTCGCGCAGCACGTCCGGCATGAACTTGAAGTTGTAGTCGCTGTAGGCGCAGGTGACCCAGACGCTCGGATAGGCCCAGTGGCGGCGCCGGTTGCCCTCCTTGTCGACCGCGATCCACTCCGGATGGGCATCGGCCGCGTCCTGGTGGACGGCATGCGGGTCGACCCGCGCCATGACATGCATGCCGAGGCGCCGGGCACCCTCGACCAGCGTGCCGAACGGGTCGGTGTCGCCCAGATATCGGCTCACATAATGGAACGGGACCTTCGACGGATAGTAGGCGATGTAGCCGCCGGCGCTGAGGCAGGTCGCGTTCGACCTGCTGCGCCGGAACAGGTCGATCCAGAACTCCGGATCGAAGCGGATCGGATCGTCCTCGGCGAGGGTCAGCTGCGTCCAGCGCGTCGCCGAGTTGTACCAGTCGGCTGTCCTCAGGCCCCCGGCCGATGGCGCAACGATGTCCAGCATGTCTCGCTTCCTGTGTCTCGGTCGAAAGATGCAACGAGGGGCGCCGGTCAGGCCTTGAAGAACTGCTCCGGCCGCGCGGGACCCGGGGTCGGCCAGCCGAAGGAATTCGGCATGGTCTTCGGGACGTTGACCATGCTGGTCTTGACGATGCCGTAGCCGTCCGGCGGCAGGCTGACGCCGAAGGTCATGAACAGATCCGCGGCATTCTCCAGGATCTGCCGCATCAGTGTCTTCTGCTGCTCGGGATCGCCCGTGGCCAGCAGCTTCTTGTAGAGATCCTGCTGCGCCTTGACGTCCGGCGGCGGCTCGACCGCGTCGGGGTTCTTCGGGTCGAGATAGTAGAGCGACCAGGCGGGGGCGAAGAGCGAGTTGGTCGAGAACGGCACGAAATAGCGGGCATCGAGCATGGCGGCGATGCCGCTGTTCGCCCCGAACTGATGCGCCGTCGCATCGAAGTCGCGCCCGCGGCGCACGCGCGTCTCCCAGAGGGAGCGGTCCATGCTGCGCACCTGGGCGTCGATGCCCACGGCCTGGAACATGGGAACCACCAGTTGGAACATATCGAGGAAGGTGGTGCGGGTCTGGTCGAGCTCGAAGATGACCGTCACCCGCCGCCCGGACTCGTCGAGCCGGTAGCCGTCCCCGTCCTTGTTCGGGACGATCTTGTCCAGCATCGCATTGGCCGCGTCGGGATCGTACTGCGTGAAATCCTTGGCCAGCCGCTCGACATAGAGCGGGTCGCCGGGCCGGATCGAGGCCTGCGCCGGCCCACCCTGCCCGACGAACACGGCGTCGATCAGCGCCTGCCGGTCGACGGCGATCGAGAGTGCCTGGCGGAACTCCTTGGTGTTGAACAGCTTGTTCTTGACCGGATCGGTGTGGTTGAGATTGAGCTGGAAGACCATCACATTGGCGGCGGTCTCCTTCAAAGTGTAGAAGCCGTAGCCGCCCTTCTCCTGGCCGTCGAACAGGACCGGTTTGTTCGCGGGTGTGGCGATGTACTGGTCCATCATGTCGATCTCGCCCTGCAGCACCTTCAGCAGCAGGACTTCGGGATCAGCCACCATCTGATAGACGATACGGTCGAAATAGGGCAGCTGGGTGCCCTCCGGATCGACCTTGAAGTAATAGGGATTGCGGACCGCCAGCGCCTGCTCGGTGCTCTGCCCCGGCGCCACCGTGAACATCCAGGCGTTGAGCGTCGGCCGGCCCGGGTTCTGGAAGAAGGTGTTGTCGTCGGCCAGGCCGATCTCGCGCTGGAACAGCGCGATCCAGCTTTCGAGCCCCCTTTCCTTGGCGAGCTTGTCGGCATCCGGATTGTAGCGGGCGTGAAACTGCTGCAGGTAATGCTTCGGCGTGCGCGTCAGCTGGTCCTGCTGCGCCCAGGCGAGGTTCTGGACGAAGAAGCCGTTGGGCGACGGGAAGACGACCTTGAACGTCGTCTCGTCGATCACCTCGATGCGGGCCGGCTTGCCGTCGGCAAACCACCAGGTGTTGCCGCCGGTGTTGGTGTCCTTGTCGGTGAAGAAGGCGTCGTACCAGAACTGGACATCCTCGGTCGTGAACGGATGCCCGTCTGACCATCGGTGGCCCTTGCGCAGGTGGAAGGTGTATTCGGTGGCGTCGGCATTGACGCTCCAGGACTCGGCCGTGTTCTCGACCAGGCCTGACCAGTCGGGGTTGAAGCGGACGAGCGGCTCATAGCCCTGATACCGGACCACCATCGACAGCGACCCGCCGCCGACCAGCGCGTGCTTCCAGTCGCCGCCCTGCTGGCCGATGCTCTCCAGCGGCGTGACGACCAGCGGATTGGCCGGGAGTCGCTGCGCTGCGGGCAGCAGCTTGCCGGCCGCCACCTGGTCCTTCAGGAAGGCTGATTCCTTGATCTCGGCGGCTCGGGCAAATCTGGGCAGCACCAGCGATCCGGCGACGGCGGAACCGGTGGCGATGAAAGCCCTGCGGCTCAATCTCACCATCTTGATGTCCTCCTCCCCTGCCCGGCCGGTTATGGGAGTGGCCGTGACAAATTGAAGGCTCTCATGAGTCTTTTTGTTAGGTAAAGCGTTATGCCCCAAAAAATCGTCTCTCCGCATGATCGTTGTCAATGAATCAACCCACAAATCCTGCTTCCTGGGAAAGGTCCGGAGGCAAGGCGAACAAAATCTTTATGTCTCGTTATGCCTCGGTGCTAGAACGGACCGGGGCTTGGGACACAGGATCGGCAATGGCCAAGGTCACGCTGGCAATCATCGCGCAACGCACGGGCCTGTCGAAATTCGCGGTATCGCGCTCCCTTGCCGGCAAAAGCGGGGTGTCCGATGAGACGCGTCGCCGCGTGCAGCAGGTGGCGGCGGAACTCGGCTACGCACGTCCCAGCACCGAGCCGGAGTCGCTCACCCTCGGGGTGATCTTCCACGACACCGATCTCATCAACAGCGAATTGCACCTGCTGATCCAGAACGGCGCCCAGTCGGAAGCCCAGAGGCTGGGCTATCGCCTCAACATGAGCTGGACCCATCGGCCTGACGAAATCCAGGCCATCGTGCGGTCGTGCCGCGGCGCCGTTCTGGTCGGACCGCATGGCCGCGAGGGCTTCGCCCGGGCCTATGCGCTGGGCAAGCCGATCGTACGGCAGGGCTGGCTCGAGCCGCTCGAACAGGCCGACCATGTCGGCGGCACCGATCATGAGGCTGGTTCCGCCGTCGCGAATTACCTGGTGACCCTCGGTCATCGCCGCATCGTCTATGTGCACGGGACGCCCGGCTACCGCGGCCGTGTCGAACGCTTTTACGGCGTCCGGGAAGTCCTGGAGAGGCATGCCGACGTGGAGTTCCGGGAGATGAAGTTCGATGCAGACATACGCTTCACTGAGCACCTGCGCGCCGCGCATGCGGACGGGTTCCACCCGACCGCCTTCTTCTGCGCCCATGACGGGCTCGCGCTGACGGTGATGTCGGAGCTGATGCGGCTCGGCTACCGGATCCCGGAGGACGCCTCGGTCGTCGGCTTCGGGGATTACTCCGCCGCCACCCAGATCTCGCCGCAGCTGACCACCGTCAAGGTCTTCGGCCAGCAGATGGGAGCCGCCTGCGTGCGCCTGCTCGACGACCGGATCAACGGGCGGATCCCGCCCGACATCCCCGTGCGCGTGCAGATCACGAGCCGCATCATCGAGCGCGCGTCCTGCGGTCCGATAACGACACCCGAGGCGGCAGCCCCGATCGTGCCGGCTGCTTTGTAGTCTTCCGAGTTGCCGATGAACTCGGCAGCGAAGCGGCTCGCCGGCCGCTCATACAGGTCCCGTGCAGTGCCGGACTGGATCATCTCGCTGTCCCGAGCCACCGCTGCAGCTCGACGGCCAGGGCCTGAGGCTCAGGTCGCCATGCCCACCGGCGCCTGGTTCATGACCATCCCGCTCGGGATGTCGTCAAACGACGCGTAGTTCATGTTGTAGAGCCGGGCGTAAAGACCTTTGACCGCCATCAGCTCGTCATGCGTGCCTGTTTCGATCGTCTCACCGTTCTGCAGCACGATGATGCGATCGGCGTGGCGGATCGTGGCCAGGCGATGGGCGATGACGAGGCCCGTGCGCCCCTTCAGCAAGGTGACCAGCGCTTTCTGGATCAGCATCTCGGTGTAGCTGTCGATATTCGCCGTCGCCTCGTCCAGGACCAGGATCCTGGCATCCGCCACCAGGGCCCGGGCGAAGCTGATGAGCTGGCGCTGCCCGATCGAGAGATTGCCGCCGCGCTGGTCCAGGACCGTCTCGTAGCCGTCCGGCAGACGCGCGATGAAGTCGTGGGCGCCCACCGCCTTCGCCGCGCGGATCACCGCGTCCAGGGTCGCATCCACCTTGTGATAGCGGATGTTCTCGAACACGGATCCCGAGAACAGGAACGGCTCCTGCAGAACCATGGCCACCTGCTGCCCGAGCGACTCCTGTGTCAGGTTGCGCACGTCATGGCCGCCGACCATCACCTGGCCGCCCCAGACATCATAGAAGCGATGCACGAGCGCCATGGCGCTCGACTTTCCCGAGCCCGTCGGGCCGACGAGGGCGACGGTCTCGCCCGGATTGACGCGGAAGCTCACATTCTTGAGCACCGGTTGGCCGGATCGATAGCCGAAGGTCACATCCCGGAACTCGACCGACCCGTCCGTGGCGGGCGACAGATCGATCGCGTCCGGCCGGTCCTCGATCTCCACGGGAATGTCGAGCACCTCGGCGATGCGGTGGCCCGAGGCCATGGCCCGCTGCATGACGCTATATTGCAGGGTCAGCGAACGGATCGGGTCGAAGAAGCGCTGAATATAGAACAGGAAGGCGACCATGATGCCGATGTCCAGGGTGCTGCCCAGGACCATCGAGCCGCCGACGACGATCACCACCGCCATGGCGACGCCGGTCAGCGAGTCCACGATCGGCACCATCACCTGCGCATATTTCGCGGCGCGGAGATGGCTGCGCAGATTGCTGTGGGCCTTGTCGTCATAGAGACGCAGGTTGAGCTGCTGGCGGCCCATGCTCTGGACCGTGCGCACGCCGTGGATGCCCTCGGCGAGCGCCCCGTTGGCCACCGAATTCGTTTCGTGCGCGGCCATGAAAGCGTTGCGGGCCCGCGGCAGCCACCACAGGCGCACGATGAACAGCACCGGCATCACCGACAGGGTGAGAAGGGCCAGCCGGACGTCCAGGAGCAGCATCACGGTGATGATGCCGGCCAGGAGCGCGATGTCGCCGACGGAAAGAACCGACGTCTCCATGAATTCCTGCATGGAGTTGACGTCGCCCTGCAGCCGCGACATCAGCCGGCCGACCTCCGTCTTGTCCATGAAAGAGAGGGACACGCGCTGCAGATGCGCGAACATGGCGCGGCGCATGTCGAACAGGACGTCCTCCGCCGCCTTGCCGACCACCGTCTCCTGCACCCAGCTCGCGCCGTAATTGACCAGGATCGCGGCGGAAAAGGCGATCGCGGCCCCCGTCAGGGCGCCGCGGCTGCCCGTCGCCATGCCATGGTCGATCGCGAACCGGATGATCAGCGGGATGGCGACCTGGCTGAGCGTGAAGAGCAGCACCGCGGCGACCGCGACGACCATCTTTCGGCGATACGGATACACGAATTGCCAGATGCGGCGGACGATCCGCCCGTCGAAGGCCGCACCGAACACCTCCTCTTCCGGGCGATGGGACCCGACGACGGCCCGCGGCGGACGGCCGCGCGGATCCCCGGCCTCGTCCCTGTCTTCGGGTTTATCGGACATCAGTGCACCGCCTGCTGCGAGGTGTCGTCGCCGGGACGCACCTGGAGGTCGTAGAGCGCGCGATATCGGCCGCCCTGGGCGAGCAGCTCCTCATGGGTGCCGCGCTCGATGATGCGGCCATCCTCGATGAACAGGATCTGGTCGGCGTGCATCAGCGAGCTCAGCCGATGGGCGATGACCAGCGTCACGCGGTCCTTGGCGAAGCGCCGCATGGCGCTGCGGATCCGCTGCTCGGTGCCGGCATCGATCGCGGCGGTGGAATCGTCGAACACCATGATGGCGGGTTTCAGCATGAGGGTGCGCGCGATCGACAGGCGCTGGCGCTGCCCGCCCGAGAGGGAGACGCCGCGCTCGCCGACGACGGTGCCGTAGCCCATGGGCAGCCCGAGGATGTAGTTGTGCAGCTGGGCGGATTCGCTGGCACGCGCGATCTGGTCGTCTTTCGCCCACGGATTGCCGTAGACGATGTTGTTCTCGATCGAGGTGGTGAACAGGAAGGAATCCTGCTGCACGATGCTGACCGCCTGCCGCAGGGAGCTGAGCGTGACCTTGCTGATGTCCTGCCCGTCGATCGTGATCCTGCCGCCGGTGACGTCGTAGAAGCGCGGGATGAGATGCACCAGGCTCGACTTGCCCGCCCCGGGGGATCCGACGATCCCGATGGTCTCGCCGCGCCGCGCCTCGAAGCTGATGCCGGACAGGACCTTGCGCTCCCCGGCCCCCGGATAGAGGAAATCGACGTCCTCGAACCGCAGGACGCCGTCGGTCACCACGAGGTCCTTCGCTCCCGGCTCGTCCTTGATGGCGAGATCGAGATCGAGCAGCTCGAACAGACGGGTCCCGCAGGTCGAGGCGCGGGCGAAGGAATTCACCAGAAGACCCAATTGGCGTACCGGCATCTGCAGGATGGTCGTGAAGGTCAGGAACGTCGCCAGCGTACCGACGCTGATCTCGCCATCGATGACCCTGTTGCCGCCGACCCAGAGCACCAGCCCCATCGCGAGAAAGAAGGAGAAGTTCATGGCGGAGGTGTTGACCACGCGGAGATCCACGCGCTCGTGCCCGATCCCGAGGGCGCTCTGCGAGGCCCGGTCGAACTTCTCGAGCTCGTGCTTCTGGGCCGCGAATGCGCGCACGACGCGGATGCCGCCGAGGTTCTCCTCCATGACCCGGCTCAGGACGGACATCCGATCCTGCAGGGTGAGCCAGGTCGCGCGCATGCGGAGCTGAGTCACCGAGGAGCGCCAGGCGACGAACGGCACGAAGCTCAGGCTCAGCAGGCCGAGCACCAGATCCGTGCTCAGGAGCAGATAGGCGCCGATGCCGATCAAGACCGTCAGCAGCACCAGCCGCACGACCCCGGTGCTGAAGAACATGCGCACACCTTCGAGATCCAGCATGCCGAGTGTGATCAGGTCGCCGGTATGCACCCGGTCGTGGAAGCTGAAGCTCAGGCGCTGCAACTTCTCGTAGCAGGCGAGCCTCAACTCGTAGCCGATATGGTGCCCGACCGATTCTCCGAAATAGTTCTGCAGCATCGTGAAGAGGCCGCGGAAGACGCTGATGGCGAGCAGCACCAGTGCGGTGGTCATCAGGGCCGTTTCGGCCTGAGTCGTCGATCCACCTGCGGCCGCGAGAACACCACGCGCCTGGTCGACGGCCTGGCCGAGGAGACGGGGGATGAACAGTTGCAGCGTCGCGGCGATGAAGGTCGACCCGATGGCGAGGCCGACCTGCCAGGGATGGCGCAACGTCATGCGGGTGATGCGAAGGAGTGCGCTGACTCCACGGCCCCATTGGGCCGATGCAATATGGGCACGCGAGTTGTCGCGCCTAGGCGCGCTCGCGATCGTATCGGTGCTCACGGGGCGATCCAGTGCTTCCAACACACTGCCGGTAAGGAGCCGAGGCTCGGTCGGGCAGTTCCATTCTTCGAGCCATAACGCACCTTTTTGACGGCGAGTTCAAGGGCGGCAGACCCTCCGCACATCGGCGTGCAGATCATCTGGCAGGGTGGCGGCCCGGGTCCAGGCGAGGATGGCTCGGTTGGCCGTGCCGCCCATGAGGCAATAGAGGCGGCGATCAGGCCGAGGGCGTAGAGTGCTCCGCGGCGACGCGGCCTATATCCGTACCAAACGACAGGAACCCCTATGACAGAGCGACGGGAACTCTATCGCAGCGCGAGCGGTGACGCGTGGTTTCTCGGACGCGAGCCGACCGATGGCCATGCGTTCATCATCCATCAGCCCAATGCCCCTTCTGGGGGCCGCCTGTCCCATATCGAGCTGGGTGAGTTCCTGCGCAGCGGCAGCGGGCCAGAGCAGCAGGCGTTGCTGCGCCTGATCGGAACGCTGGTCGAGGTGCCGCCATATGCCTGACTGCGCATGAGAGGAAATGCGGGTCCGGCCGATTTCAAATCAGAACGCGGCAGATCAAAATATGACCTTGGTCGCGGATGCGCGAATCTCGCCGCCGACGTCTTCATCATAGGCGCCCTTGTGCGTCGTATTCGAAAAAACGGCCCCTGTTAACGCCTGAATGTAGCGATGTACGTATGACGTCTTTACGTCAGCCGTGTATCCGCCAACTCGAACATCACGAAAGCCAAGCAGGTTCATTTCCGATTTCAGCCGTTCGGCCCATGGCAGCATTACATCGCCCGCCATGCCAGAGCCACAGGCATAGACATTTACCGCCTGGATTTGCTTTGTCAGTCCTTCCTTCGTCAGCAATGCGGCCATCTCTTTCGGCGTGTATTTCTTATATTCGCCGTCGGGACGTTGCGCTCCGACAAAGCGGGAATCCGGCTCTCCAGCGCCGTGTAGCAGTATATAGACCTTGGAGTCCGCAGGCACTCCCTTTAGACATCCGCCACTCGTAAATCTCGATAGCGCCTTTCCTAAACCTTCCGGAGACGAGTTGTGCAGAACCTCATAGGGAATCTTGCCCTTGTCCTGCTGACCCTGCGTCCAGTAACGAGCCTCTTCCAGCATTTCTTCCGTTGGAACGGGGAGGAAGATATAGCCGGCCATCAGACGCATTCCTCGTGCAGGGTAAGAGCGAACCTAGGCCCGGCAGATTTACAGGATTGTTTCAGATCTGACCGATTGCGCTACAGACGCAACCGTGGAGGCGGGAGCGAACGCTGCCACCTTCGCCATCGCCGATGCAGGGTACCCGTACCGGCGCCAAAGGTGCCCTAACGGCCGTGTAAGGTTCGAAGGCGGAGATGCACTCTGTCTCCGCCTTCACTGCCTGTCCCTGGCCGAATCCGAACCGCGATCAGGCCGGCAGCAGCGGGGTGACCCGCTCCTGGATCGCCGCCACCGCCTCCTGCGGCGATTTGCGGCCGAGCACCGCCAGCTGGACCTCCTCGAGGAAGGTCGCCTGGGCGCGCACCGCCTCGGGGAAGGCCGGGAAGGCCGGACGGGCCTTGGCCAGGACGGCCGATTCGATCTTGGCCAGCGGCTGCGCCGCGGCGAAATCCGGGTCGGCGTAGGTCGAGACGCGGACCGGGCCGTTGCCGTTGCGTGCCGCGCCCAGCGTCACCGCCTTGCTGGAGACCGCCTTGATGAAGCTCCAGGACAGCGCCTTGTCGGTCGAGTTCGCCGGGATCGCCATGGCCCAGGATTCGACCACCGCCGCCATGCCGGTGCCGGCGGGCAGCGTCGACGAGCCGGGGAACGCGACCGCCTTGATCTTGCCGGGGACCGAGGACTGCTCGGGGTTGTTGAGCTGGGCGAAGCGGGCGAAGGGCAGCACGCCGAAGGCCGCCCGGCCCTGCTGCAGCCAGGTCACCATGTCGTCGTTGCGGGTGTTGGCATAGCTGCGCGGCAGCGCGCCCGTCTGGAACAGATCGGCCAGCACCGCCAGCCCCTTCTCCATCGCCGCCGGGTCGGGCAGGAGCTTGCGGTCGGTGCTGATGAAGTCGCCGCCGAAGGCACGGGCGAACATCACCGGGAACACCGCGAGGTCGCTGGCCAGGATCATCCCGACCACCCGGTTTCCGGCGGCCGAGGTGAAGGTCAGCTTCTTGGCCTGCTCGACCAGCTCCTCGAGGGTGGCGGGCGGGGCGCCGAAGCCGGCCTCCTGCAGCAGCGCCTCGTTGTAGAACAGGGCCTGGGTGGCGTGCCGCACCGGGATGCCGGCCAGCTTGCCGTCGACGGTCACGGCGCGGCGCAGGCCGGGGGCGATGTCGTCGATGTCCTCGATCGGGTCGGACGCCTGGTAGCTGTCGAGCGGCTCGAACAGCCCGGCGATCTGCGGTGTCATCCGGTTGTCGATGAGGTAGCCGACATTGAAGGCGGTCTCGGCCAGGCTGGCCTCGCGGAACAGCCGGTCCTGCAGCGGATTGCTGTCGAGGGTGGTCCAGGCGATCTCCGCCCCCGCCGCCTGGCGCCATGGGGCTATAACGTCGCCGGCGGCGCCCTTGGTCAGCACATTCTGATGCACCAGATGCGACAGCACGTTCAGCGTCTTGGACTGGGCCAAGGCGGTCCGTCTCAGCGTCATGGTGGCGGCCCCGGCCACGGTGCCGGCGAGCAGGCTTCGCCTCGTCAGCTGCGTCGTCATGGTTTTCCTCCCTGTCTTGTTCATCCCTTGGTGGCGCCGGCGGTGAGGCCGGCGACCAGGAACCGGTTCATGGCGATCACGAACAACAGCACCGGCAGCAGCTGGATCGTGGCCGCGGCGAACAGCACGCCCCAGTCGACCCCGTCGACCGAGCTGATCATCTCCGACAGCACGAAAGGCGCGGTCTTGGCGCGGGTGGCGGTGAAGATGAAGGCGAACAGGAACTCGTTCCAGGCGAACACCACGACGAAGACGGCGACCGCCAACATGCCCGGCGCCGCCAGCGGCAGCACGATCCGGCGCAGCACGGTGAGGCGGCTTGCCCCGTCGATGATCGCCGCCTCGTCCAGCTCGCGCGGCACCTGGTCGATGAAGGTGCGCATCAGGATCGTGCCCAGCGACACGAAGAAGCTCGTGTACAGCAGGATCAGGACGAGATGGGTGTCGTTCAGCCCGAGCAGGTTGACGATCGGGAACAGCGGCAGGGTGACCACGATCGGCGGGATCAGCCGCACGCCGATCAGAAGATAGACCGAGCCCGCGAGGAACCGGCCACGGTGCCGCGAATAGGCATAGCCGGCGAGCGAGCTGACGGCGACGGCCAGGATGGCGGAGCCGGCGGTGACGATCAGGCTGTTGACCAGCCCGTCGAAGAAGCTGCCCCAGCGCTGCCAGAGATGCTGGTAATGCAGCAGCGTCGGCTCGAACAGCAGCTTGGGCGGTACCGCGAAGATGTCGCGGCCCGGCTTGAACGACGACAGCACGATGAAGGCGATGGGCAAGATCGACCAGGCGACCACCGCGGCGACGGCGATGGCCTTGCCGGCCTTGACCAGGAGGCGGTCAGCGCGCATCGGCGGCCATCCCCTTGCGCAGCCGCATGATGTAGGCCGTCGCCAGCAGCAGCGAGACCACGACCATGATCCAGGCGGTGGCGGCGGCGGTGCCGAAGGAGTTGTAGCGGAACGCCTCGAGATAGAGGTAGACGGCCACCACCTCCGTCGTCCGGGCCGGCCCGCCCTGGGTCAGCAGCCAGATCTCGGAGAACAGCCGGAAGGCGAAGATATAGCGGAATAGCATGGCGATCAGGATCGCCGGCGCCAGCAGCGGCAGGGTGACGTTCCGGAACAGCTGCAGCGGCGAGGCGCCGTCCGCTCGCCCGGCCTCGTACAAATCCTTCGGGATCGCCAGCCGGGCGGCATAGAGGATGACGAAGGTGAAGGGCAGGTGCAGCCAGATGGTCAGCAGCCCGACCAGCACCAGCCCGTGCGACGGGACGAAGGTCCAGTCCAGCGTCGGCAGGCCGAGATCCAGCAGCGCGTTGGTCACTGGGCCGACATCGGGGTCGAACAGGAAGCGCCACATCGCCGCCGCCGTCACCTCGCTGATCGCATAGGGCGCCAGCACGACGACCAGCAGCACGCGCCGCGCCGGCAGGCCGCTGGCGAACAGGAGGGCGATGCCGAGGCCGAGCAGCAGCTCCAGATGCACCGCCACCGCCACCACGGCGACGGTGTTCAGCAGCGACCGCCAGAAATAGGCATCGCCGAGCACACGGAGATAGTTGTCGAAGCCGACGAAGCTGGCCGCCTGGCCAAAGCTGGAGGCCTGGAAGCTGAGCCAGAGCACGAAGATCGACGGAATCACGATGACGCCCAGCACCAGGACGTGCACGGGCGCGACCAACGGCAGCGCCCCCGCCAGCCCCTGTCGCAGACCCTTCCAGCGTGCTTGCATTCCGCCTCCCGGGCCGTTCTTCGTCGGGGACGCCGCCTGCCCTGGCTCTGGACGGCGGCGGTGTCGATGGCGGGCCTTCAGGCCGCCGCGGCGAGCGGCACGCGGCCTTCGACGGTGGTGCGATACATCACCCGGCGATAGCCCGGATAGTCGTTGATCGCAGTGTGCAGCACGAAGGGGTTGTTCCACATGCCGAGCGTCCGCGGCGCCCAACGCAGGCGGCAGTGGAACTCCGGCCGCGTCGCCCTCGCCAGCAGGAAGTCGATCAGCGGCTTACTCTCCTCCTCGGTCATGCCCTTGAAATGGGTCAGGACGCTGCTGACGAAGACGTAGCGCCGCCCGGTCACCGGATGGGCGCAGATCACCGGGTGCTCGACCGCCGCATTCTCGATCGCCGCGACATCCGCGGTGACGCCGAGCCGCTTCTGCATCGCGTTGATCGCGAACACGCCGCGCCCGCTGTGGATGCCGGTCAGGCCTTCGAGGATCGCGACCAGCCGCGGCGACAGCGACTGATAGGCCTTCTCCAGGCTGGTGAAGCAGGTGTCGCCGCCGACCGGCGGCACCTCCTCGCCATACAGCATGGTCACCCCGGGCGGCTTCGCCAGCCAGGCCAGGTCCATGTGCCAGTCCTCGCCGATCACCTTGCCGGTGTCGTCACGCTCGCGCACGAAACGGACGATGTCGTCGAACCCGTCCATCGGGGTGTGCACGGGGTTGCCGCTGAACGGCCCGAAGCGACGGGCGACCTGCTGCAGCGTGGCGGGAACGAGGTCCTGATCGCGCACCGCCAGCACATGGTATTCGTGCAGGGCGCGCAGCACCTCAGCGAAGGTATGCTCGGGCGTCGTCCGCAGATCGACGCCGATGATCTCCGCCCCCAGCGCGCCGGTGAACGGCCGAAGCTCGAATTGCGTGAAGCGCTCGTCCCGCATCCCCTGCCCGCCTCCCTCGATGGCCGCGCTCTGTCGATGGCGTGGCGCTGACTTACGTGCAAGTAAGTACAGCGCGACGAAAGCACCGTCAACGGGTCTCGATGGTCAGCTCTGCGACTCTCCAGCGGCGCTGATCAGGCGGCCGAGCGCCCGGAACAGCAGCTCGATCTCCTCGAACCGGCCGGAATCCTGGGTCATCGGCGGGCAGGACAAAAGGGTGACGCGCAGCACCCGCACGACGTCCTCCACATCGGCCCCCGGCCGCAGCTGGCCTGCTTTCGCCGCCTCCCCGACCGCGTGGCGGAGGCAGAGATCGTAGGTCCGGTTGACGCGCTCGAGCGCGGCCACCGCCTCGTCGCCGAGCGTCGGCAGGTCGTGGCGCAGCCGCGACAGCGGGCTCCAGACATTGCGGTCGCGTTCGCCCCGGTTGAAGCGGTCGTAATAGCGGCGCAGATCGTCGAGCTGCATCGCCAGCCGCTCGGCGAAGGGGGCGCTGCCGGCCCGCCAGTAGCGTTCGATGCGGGCTTCGGCGTTCGAGGCGATATCCTCGATCAGCTCCCGCATCAGTTGCTGCTTGCTGCCGAAATGGTGGTGGATGTTGGCGCGCGTGGTCCCGATCGCGGCGGCGATGTCGCCGAAACTGAAGCCCTCATGCCCGCGCAGGACATAAAGCTCCGCGGCGACCGACTTGATGCGGTCGCGCGTGCCGCCGGCGGCATCGGCGCCGTCCTGACGTGCCATGTCGTGCGCCCCCTGTTCGACTGCTCCGAGGGCGTTGTGAGGCAAACGGCACGGCTTTGTACAGCCGGCGTCGCGGGACGCTGCCGTCGGTCAGCCCGGGCTGTGCCCGGCCAGGCGGGGAAGCAGGCGGGCCCAGCCGACTAGGCCGTCGCGGAACCGTTCCAGCCGGAAGAACTCGTTCGGCGAGTGGTAATCCTCGTCGGCGGTCGAGAAGCTGAAGAACACCGTCTCGATCCCCAGCACGCGGCGGAACACGGCGCCGATCGGGATGGTCGCGCCCATCGCCACCCGCAGCGGCGGCTGGCCGAACAGCTCGCCCAGCACCGATTCGGTCAGGGCCAGCACCGGATGGTCGGCCGGGATGGCGAAGGCCGGCGAGCCCGGGCCGTGGCGGCGGATCTCCAGGCGGCAGCCGGCCGGAGCGTGCCGGCGCAGATGCGCCTCGATCGCGGCGAACACCCGCTCCGGATCCTGGCCGGCGACCAGGCGGCAGGAGATCTTGGCACCGGCCTTGGCCGGGATCACGGTCTTGGTGCCGGGCCCGCCATAGCCGCCGGTGATGCCGTTCAGCTCCAGCGTCGGCTTCAGCCATTGCCGGACCAGCAGATCCTCGGCCGTGGGCATCGGCTGCGGCGCCGCCGCGCCGATCGCGGCGAAATAGCCCTGCGGATCGAAGCCGGAGGCCTGGATGGCCTCGATCAGCTTCGGGTCCGGCGGGGTGATGCCGTCGTCGAAGCCCTCGACCGCGACCTCGCCGGCCTCGTCATGCAGCGTCGCCAGCAGCCGGGCCAGGGCCGGCAGCGGGTTGGGCGCGCTGCCGCCGTGCCGGCCGGAATGCAGGTCCTTGCCGGCGCCGTGCAGCTCCAGCTCCAGCGCCAGCATGCCGCGGCTGGCGACGGTGACGGTCGGCAGGTCGGGCCGCCACATCGCCCCATCGGCCGACAGCACCACATCGGCGGCCAGCCGTTTCGCCTCGGCCGCAACCAGCGCTTCGAGATGGGCGCTGCCGCATTCCTCCTCGCCCTCATAGATGAACTTGAGGTTCACCGGCAGCCGGCCGTCGCGCTCCAGGAAGGCCTCGGCCACCAGGATCGGGATCAGCGATGGCCCCTTGTCGTCCGAGGCGCCGCGGGCGTAGAGGCGGCCGTCGCGGATCTCGGGCGCGAAGGGCGGCGAGGTCCACAGCTCCACCGGGTCGGGCGGCTGCACGTCGTAATGGCCGTAGACCAGGACAGTCGGGGCGCCCGGGGCGTGGCACCATTCCGCCACCACCGCCGGATGGCCCTCGGTCGGCAGGATCTCGACCCGCTCCAGCCCCGCCCGGGCCATGCGGTCGGCGACGAAGCGGGCCGCCCGCTCGACCTCCGGCTTGTAGGCCGGATCGGTGCTGACGCTCGGGATCGCGCAGTACTGCTTCAGCTCGTCGACGTGACGCTCGAACCGGTCCAGCAGCAGGGTTTCGATCGCGCTCATTTGCCTCCATCCACGCTCAGCACCTGGCCGCTGATCCAGCCGGCCGAATCAGAGGCGAAGAACAGCACGGCATTGGCGATGTCGTCGACCGTTCCGAGCCGGCGCAGCGCGATCGCGTTCATCAGCCGGGCCTGGCCCGCCTCGCCCATCGCCTCCCATTGCCGCTCGGTCGTCGGGTTGGAGCGGACGAAGCCGGGCGCGACGTTGTTCACGGTGATGCCCCAGGCTCCCAGCTCATGCGCCAGCTGCCGGGTCAGGCCGATCTGCCCGGCCTTGGCGCTGGCATAGGCCTGGATCCCGGTCAGGCTGATGCCGAGCCCGGCGCCGCTGGAGATGTTGACGATGCGGCCGCCGCCCTTGCGCTTCATGCCGGGTGCCACCGCCTGGGCGCACCAGAACGCGCCGGACAGGTTGACGTCGAAGATCGCCTGCCAGGCGTCCGGCCCGATCTCCTCGATCGGCCGGTGGATCTGGCCGAGCACGCCGCCGGCATTGTTGACCAGCACATCCACGGCGCCTGAAGCCGCCTCGGCCTCCGCCACCAGCGCCTGCACTGCGCCGCGGTCGGTGACGTCGACAGAGCGCACCGACCCTTGCAGTCCGATCAGCCGGCCGGTCTCGGCCAGCTCCTCCGCCAGCACGTCGCAGGCCCAGACCTTCGCGCCACGCCCGGCGAAGGCGGCAGCGATGGCCCGGCCGAAGCCGTGGGCGGCGCCGGTCACGATCACGGTCCGGCCGGTGAAATCCTGGGTCATGGCGGCCTCCCGCTCAGGCGGAAACGGTCTCGAGTTCGTCCAGCAGGGCCAGCGCCATCTCGCGCCGCCCGGCCTCGATATCGTGCACCAGCGCGATCAGCCGCGCCGTGATCGGGGTCGACATGCCGTGCTGCGCCCCGATCTCCACGATCGGGCCGAGCTGGGCGTCGACCTCGGTCGGCCGGCGGCGCACCGCCAGGTCGCGCCAGATGCCGGAATGGCTTTTCGCCGATTTGCGGTTGTGCGCCACCATGTCGTCGAAGGACCGGGTGGTCGCCTCCGCCGGCGCGCCGGGCCGGAAGGCCGAGGGATCGAAGCCGTCGAACGCCTCCGGCCGGAGGCCTTCCGCCGCGGCGACGGCGCCGACCTCCAGCCCCAGCCGGGTCAGCACCGGCCGGTAGCGCGGCGCCGCCAGCACGTCGGCGATCGAATCCGGCGTCACCGCCGTGGCGAACAGGAGCGCGCCGTAGATCAGCTTGCCCCAGAGATAGCCCCAGATGTTGTCGGTCAGCACCGCCTGCGGCTCGAACCGGCGCAGCAGGCTGTGCAGCTGCTCGATCCGCGGCGTGCGCTGGCCGTCCAGCTCGCCGGCCACCACCGCGCCGCGGCCGCCATAGAGAATCACTCCGGGCTCGATGTAGTCGGCGCCGAAATTGACGAAGCAGCCAAGGGTGCGGGCCTTGTCGATCCGGGCGGCGATCACCCGCTCGTTGAGCCCGTTCTGCAGCGAGGCGACATAGCCGCAGCCGGCCAGATGCGGCGCCGCGGCCGCGATCGCCGCTTCGGTGTGGTGCGCCTTGACGCAGAGGAAGATGCGATCGAATTCGCCCGTGACCGCGTCCGGCGTCACCGCGCGGGCCGGCACCGTGTATTCGGTGATGGGGCCGGTGATGCGCAGGCCGCGTTCGTTGATCGCGGCGACATGCTCGGCCACCTGGTCGACGAACAGCACGTCCACCCCGGCGCGCAGCAGGGCCGCGCCCACCGTGCCGCCGATGGCGCCGGCGCCCCAGACCAGGATCGGCGAGGATTCTCTCATGCCCAGGGTCCTTCGAGCAGGGTCCGGGTCTCCGCCACCGCCACATCCCAGATCGCCTGCATCTCCTCATCCGGGCGCTGGTAGTAGCCGCCGAAATTGCCGTCGCCGAGATAGCGCCGCACGGCTTCGGGATCCATCACCCGCATCCGGGCAAAATCGATCATCGGCTTGCGCTGGGTCGGCTGATCGACCCCGGCCAGCCGTGTCCAGGGGAAGTTCTCCATCCACGAGGCGTGCGAAGCCTGGGCATCGATCGCCTGCACCTTGGCGAAGGTCTCCGGCGCGTTCCACCAGTTGTGGAACTTCACAGCGGCGCCCGGATGGTCGGTCATCCATTCGGTCGCCACCGACTGGGCCGGCTGGTTGCCGCCATGGCCGTTGACGATCAGGATGCGGCGGAAGCCGGTACGATGCAGGCTGTCCAGAATGTCCTGCACCAGCCTGGCATAGGTCTCGACCCGCAGGCTGACCGTGCCGGGATAGGCCAGGAAATAAGGGGTGATGCCGTAGGCCACGACCGGGAACACCGGCACGCCCAGCGGCTCCGCCGCCTCGGCCCCGACCCGCTCGCTGAGGATGCTGTCGACCGACAGGCTCAAGCCCGCATGCTGCTCGGTGCTGCCCAGGGGCAGCACGACGCGGTCGTCGCGTTGCAGCCAGGCCTCGACCTGGCTCCAGTTCATCTCGCTGATCTTCACGGCAAAGCCTCCTGCGGTTCGGCGATGCCCTCGGCCTCGGGCGAGAGCAATGGGACGATCTGCTGGTCGACATCCACCGGGTCCGGGCTGTGCCGGTACTCGATTGCCCTGACCCCGGGGCGCAGCCGGGGCAGCACGCTCTCGGCGCCGGTCGACAGCACCATGACGTCGGACTGGTCGATCACGGTGTCGAGCGCCGGCGTGCCCAGCGCGGCACCGGCGACCCGGCGGATATGCGGGGCGAAGCGCTGCACCCCGGATTTCATGATCGGCAGGAAATCGGCGAAGCGCGAGGCGATGCCGAGCCGGGCCAGCGGGTCCAGCCCGGCCAGGGCTCGCCTCGTCTCCTCCGACGGAATGAAGCGGATCGCCATCACCCGGCTGTCCGGCAGCAGCGCCGCGGCCTCGCGCTGGCGGTTGGGGAAGGTCACCACCAGCTCGGCCTCCGCCGCCTGGCGGCGCGCCGCTTCGTCGCCGCGCAGCTCGTCCATGGTCAGCGGCTGCACCGCGGTGCCTTCCGGCAGCCGGGCCTGGATCGCCGCGGCATAGGCCCGGGTGGCGTCGCGGAACAGGCCGAGCATGACCACGGTGCGGGCAGGTCGCCGCGGTCGGCGCCGCGCCAGCCGCGACTGGACCATGCCGGTCAGGTCGGCCGGCGTCAGCCCGATCGCCATGGCGTCGTCGATCAGATGGTCGAGCCGGCGCTGGATCTCGGCGATCTCGGTGCGCGGCCGCTGCCTCGGCTCGCCGCTTTCGGCGACGAAGCTGCCGCGGCCGCGCCGGGTCTCGATCAGCCCGGCCTCGCGGAGGCCGCGATAGACCAGGGCCACCGTCATCGGCGCCACCGCCAGCGAGTCCGCCAGCTCGCGCACCGAGGGCAGCCGCTCGCCCGGGCTCAGCTCGCCACAGGCGATGCCGTATTCGATCAGGCCCTTGACCTGGAGCCCGAGGGGCACCGGCAGCTCGCGGTCGATCTGCAGCTTCATGGGGCAGGATTCTCCTGTATCAGTCCACTAGCACACTCATTCGAGCAACGGCAATGTGGTTTCCGGATTGCTTCCAAGCTGTTGCATTTGTTTCCGTATCAGATGCTTCCAACGTTGATTGACTCTCTCGCTTCCCTGGCGGTAGCGTACTAATACGCCAGAACACATGGCGACCCGGGAGGGGCTTCAAACAACAGTGGAGGTCGCGATGAGGATGCTGCTGAAGGCAGCCGTGGCGGCGGTTTTGCTGGCCGGGACCAGCGCCGGGGCGCTGGCGGTCGAGCGTGGCGGCGAGATGCGGTACGGGCGCTATGCCGACAGCCTGTTCCTGGACCCGGTGCTGAACGACGCCAATGTCGACATCTGGATTCTGACCAATCTCTACGACACGCTGCTGCAGCCCTCCGCCGACGGGCTGTCGGTGGAGCCCGGCCTGGCCACCGCCTGGACGATCTCCGACGACGGGCTGTCGGTTACCCTGACCCTGCGCGAGGGCACCAAATTCTCGGACGGCAAGCCGATCACGGCCGAGGATGTGAAATGGTCGCTGGACCGGGCGCGCAACCCGAAGAACGGCATCTGGAACAACCTGATCGCGTCGATCGCGGACATCACAATCCAGGATCCGAAGACGGTGGTGCTGAAGCTGCAGCACCCGGACCCGGCGCTCATCGCCGCGCTGTCGACCTTCAACACCGCGATCATGCCGAAGGCCGCCTTCGAGGCGACGCCCGGCGCCACCGATGACGAGAAGGCGCATGCCTTCGCCGAGCACCCGGTCGGCTCCGGCCCCTTCATGTTCGACAAGTGGGAGCGCGGGTCGTCGATGCGGATCGTGCGCAACCCGTATTATTGGAAGGCCGGCGAGGACGGGAAGCCCCTGCCCTATCTCGACGCCGTCGACTTCGAGATCATCCCGGACGACGCCACCCGCATCCTGAAGCTGCAATCGGGCGAGCTGGACGGGGCCGAGTTCATCCCCTATGCGCGGGTCGCCGAGCTGAAGGGCGATGCCGACCTGCAGATGCAGCTCTATCCCTCGACCCGGGTGCAGTACATCGTCATGAACGTCCGGCCGAAGCTGGCCGATGGCAGCGACAACCCGCTGGCGAATGAGAAGGTGCGGCAGGCGCTGAACTATGCCGTCGACAAGGACGCGATCATCCAGATCGTCACCCATGGCGTCGGCAAGCCGCAGACCTCCTACATGTCGTCGGCGACGCTGTATCATACCGGCGACACGCCGCTGTACCCGGTCGACGCCGCGAAGGCGAAGCAGTTGCTGACAGAGGCCGGCTTCGGCAATGGCTTCACCACCAGCGTCATGGCGCTGCCCGGCAACCAGGACCAGCTCGGCATCGGCGCCGCGGTGCAGCAGATGTGGGCCGCGGTCGGGGTGAAGCTGGACATCGAGCAGG
Organism: Inquilinus sp. YAF38; assembly: GCF_052113205.1. NCBI lineage: Bacteria > Pseudomonadati > Pseudomonadota > Alphaproteobacteria > Rhodospirillales > Rhodospirillaceae > Inquilinus > Inquilinus sp. YAF38. The sequence goes on from NZ_JBFRCU010000048.1 coordinate 28,311, forward strand.
TCGACAACGCCACGCTGACCGACCGCTACCGCAAGGGCAACTTCACGATGCGGATGGCGGCCTGGACCGACGACCTGAACGACCCGAGCGAGATCACCTCCTACTTCGCCTATTCGCCGGTAATCGACGCCCTGCATTCCGGCTGGAAGAACGAGGAGGTCGATAAGCTGTTCGAGGCCTCGCAGAAGGAGAGCGACGCCAAGAAGCGGGCCGAGCAATACGCCCAGATCCAGAAGACCTACGCCGCCTCCGGCCCGATCCTGTACCTGTACGAGACGCCCTATCCGGTGGCGCTGCGCAAGAATGTGCAGGGCTTCGTCCAGATCCCGCTCGGCAACAACATCTTCGCCGGGGCGTATCTGGCGAAGTGATTTTTTCAGCGTTGTCGACATCGTCATTGCGAGCGCAGCGAAGCAATCCAGGGGTCCCGGCGAACCGGCCCTGGATTGCTTCGTCGGCTTCGTCTCCTCGCAATGACGGTGAGGACGGGATCAAGGTCTCTGATCGCCGACACAGGAGATGCGGCCGGTGCCGAACCTGAATCACGTGGCCAAGCGACTGGTCCAGCTGGTCCCGACGCTGTTCCTCGTCCTGGTGGTGATCTTCGTCCTGGTGCGGCTGCTGCCCGGCGACCCGACCAGCGCCATGCTCGGCGACAAGGCGACCGACGCCGACGTCGCCCGGCTGAACGCCCAGCTCGGCCTCGACCGGTCTCTGCCGACGCAGTTCCTGTTGTTCCTGCAACGGATCGTCCAGGGCGATCTCGGCACCTCGATCCATCTCAAGGTGCCGGTGATGCGCCTGATCCTGGAGCGGATGCCGGTCACCTTGGCGCTGACCGGCTTCGCCGCGCTGCTGGCCCTGCTGATGGCGGTGCCGCTGGCCTTCGCCGCCGCGATGCGGCGCGGGCGGGCGGCCGACACCGCGATCCGCGGCGCCTTCCAGATCGGGCTGTCGATGCCGATCTTCTATCTCGGCCTGGTGCTGCTGACCGTATTCGCCGCCGGGCTGCGCTGGTTCCCGGTCGGCGGCTATGGCGACACCTGGGCCGATCGCGCCTGGCACCTGTTCCTGCCGGCCCTGACCCTGGCGTTGAGCCTGTCGGCCGTGCTGATGCGCAACCTGCGCGCCTCGATCATCGAGGTGCTGGGCGCGGAATATGTCGACTTCGCCCGGTCCAAGGGACTGGCGCCGCGGCTGGTGCTGGGCCGGCATGTGCTGCGCAACGCCCTGATCTCGACCGTCACCCTGTTCGGCCTGTCGGTCGGCACGCTGATCGGCGGCGCCGTGATCACCGAGACGGTGTTCGCGATTCCCGGCGCCGGTCGGCTGATGATCGACAGCATCTACGGCCGCGACTACCCCGTGGTGCAGGGGCTGACCCTGGCGATGGCGGTGCTCGTGTCGTTGGTGTTCCTGGCGACCGACCTGGTGCAGGCCGCGCTCGACCCGCGGGTGAAGGCGTGACCGCGGTCGGCCTCGCTCCCGTCCGCGCCCGGCGACGCCCCTCCGCCGCGCTGATCGCCGGGGTCGTGATCGCCGGCGCCAGCCTGGTCCTGGCGCTCGCGCCCGGGCTGGCGGCGCCCTATGATCCCACCGCCTTCGACTACCGTGCCCTGATGCAGCCGCCCGGCTGGGCTCACCCCTTCGGCACCGACAATTTCGGCCGCGACATCCTCAGCCGGGTGATCTGGGCCTATCGCCTGGACATGCAGATCGCGCTGTTCACCACCCTGTTCCCGGTGGTGTTCGGCACCGCAATCGGGGCGCTGGTCGGCTATTACGGCGGGATCTGGGAGCCGATCTTCGGCCGCATCGTCGACGTGGTCATCACCTTTCCCTTCCTGGTGCTGGTGATCGCCATCGTCGCCGTGCTGGGGCCCGGGCTGGTCAACATGTACATCGCGGTCGGCGCCGTCGGCTGGGTGTTCTACGCCCGGCTGATCGCCGCCGAGATCAAGGTGCAGAACCGGCTGGACTATGCCGCCGCCGGCAAGGTGATGGGCTATGGCGACGCCCGCATCATCCTGCGCCATCTGCTGCCCAACGCCGCCTCGCCGGTGCTGGTGTACTGGATGACCGACATGGCGCTGTCGATCCTGCTGGGCGCCAGCCTGGGCTATCTCGGCCTCGGCGCCCAGCCGCCGGCCGCCGAATGGGGCCTGCTGATCGCCGACGGCAAGAACTTCATGTCCCAGGCCTGGTGGATGACCATCTTCCCCGGCATCGCCATCGTCCTCACCGGCTTCGGCTTCAGCCTGCTGGGCGATGGCGTCGCCGACCTGCTGCGGCCCGAATCATGAGCGAGACGGTGCTGTCGATCCGTGGCCTGACCGCGACCTTTCCGGCAGGCGGGGCCGAGGCCGCCGCGGTGGCCGGCGTCGACCTGGACCTGCGCGCCGGCGAGGTGCTGGGGCTGGTCGGCGAATCCGGCTCGGGCAAGAGCGTCACCCTGCGCGCCGTGCTGGGCCTGGTGCGGCCGCCCGGCCGGGTCGGCGGCCAGGTGCTGTGGCAGGGCCGCGACCTGATGGCGCTGCCGGAGCCGGCGCTGCGCCGGGTGCGCGGCGGCGAGATCGCCATGATCTTCCAGGAGCCGATGACGGCGCTGAACCCGGTGCTGCCGATCGGGCTGCAGATCGACGAGAGCTTGCGGACCCACACCGATCTCGGCCGTCGGGCGCGGCGGGATCGGGCGCGCGAGCTGTTGGACCTGGTCGGCATCCCGGCCGCCGCCCGGCGGCTCGACGATTATCCGCACCAGTTCTCCGGCGGCATGCGGCAGCGGGCGATGATCGCCATCGCCCTGGCGTCGGAGCCGAAGCTGCTGCTGGCGGACGAGCCGACCACGGCGCTGGACGTCACCATCCAGGATCAGATCCTGACCCTGCTGCTGCAGCTGCGCGACCGGCTGGGGATGAGCGTGATCCTGGTGACCCACGACCTCGGCGTGGTGGCGCAGAGCTGCGACCGCATGGCGGTGATGTATGCCGGCCGGGTGGTAGAGACCGGCCCGGTCGCTGCCGTGTTCGAGCGGCCGCGCCATGCCTACACGCTCGGACTGCTGAATTCGGTGCCGCGCGGCGGCGGGCCGCGGCTGCCGCTGCGCTCGATCGAAGGCGCGCCCCCCCCCTTGACCGAACGGCCGCCGGGCTGCGCCTTCGCCCCGCGCTGCACTTTCGCCACATCGCGCTGCCGGGCCGAGCGGCCGGTGCTGGAGCCGGTGGGGCCGGACGCCGCGGCAGCCTGCTTCGAGAGCGATCGCGTCGCCGCCGCGAAGGATGCGGCATGAGCGCGCCGATCCTGGAGATCGCCGGGCTGACCAAGCGCTTCCGGCTGGAGCGCACGGTGGCCGACGCGCTGCGCCGCCGCCCCCACCCCGCGGTGCACGCCCTGAACGGCATCGACCTGTCGGTCAGGCGCGGCGAGACGCTGGGCATCGTCGGCGAATCCGGCAGTGGCAAGTCGACCTTGGCCCGCTGCATCGTCCGGCTGATCGAGCCCGACGAAGGCACCCTGCACTATGACGGCGTCGACATCCGAGCCCTGGAGGGGGCGGAGCGGCGTGCCTTCAACCGCCGGGTGCAGATGGTGTTCCAGGACCCGCGCGGCTCGCTGAACCCGCGCATGACGGTGCGCCAGACCCTGGCCGAGGCGCTGTCGGTGCACCGCATGCGCCCGAAGGCCCAGATCCCCGCCCGGATCGCCGAACTGCTGGATCTGGTGCGGCTGCCGCGCGAGGCCGCCGACCGCTACCCGCATGAATTCTCCGGCGGCCAGCGCCAGCGCATCGGCATCGCCCGGGCGCTGTCGGTCGAGCCGGAATGCCTGATCGCCGACGAGCTGGTCTCCGCCCTCGACGTCTCGGTCCAGGCCCAGGTGGTGAACCTGCTGCTGGAGCTGCAGCAGCGGCTGGGCCTGACCGTGCTGTTCGTGGCCCACGATCTGCGCCTGGTCCGGCACCTGTCGCACCGAGTCGCGGTGATGTATCTCGGCGGCATCGTCGAGACCGGCGAGACCGAGGCGCTGTTCGCGGCGCCGCAGCACCCCTACACCCAGGCGCTGCTGGCCGCGGCGCCGGACCTCGACCCCACCCGGCGCCACCGCGTGCCGGCGGCGCGGGGCGAATTGCCCAGCCCGGTCGACCTGCCGTCCGGCTGCCCGTTCCATCCGCGCTGCCCGCACGCCTTCGATCGCTGCCGGGTGGAGGCACCGCTGCCGCGCCCGACCGACACCGGCATTGCCGCCTGCCACCTGCTGGACCGGGCGCCCGCCGCCGCGGCGCTGCCGCAGAAGGAAGCCGTCCATGGGCTATGACCGCTTCGCCGAGGAATCCGGCCGGCTGAACGATGTGCTGAATGCCGTCAACCTGCTGGTCTGGGATTCCCGCACCCAGATGCCGGCCGGCGGCACCGCGGCGCGCGGCCGCCAGATCGCCACGCTGACGGCGCTGGCACGGCAGATCGCGACCGGCCCGGCGATGCGCGACGCCCTCGCGGCTGCCCGCGACGAAGTGGCGGGCGAATCCGAGAGCAGCCGGCGCCGCCGCGCCGTGGCCGCGATGCAGGAGGGCGTCGCCGCGCTGGACCGCATCCCCGAGCCGCTGCTGCATGAGGCGGCGCTGCTGAAGACCGAGGCGCAGGCGGCCTGGGCCGCGGCGCGGGCCCGGTCCGACTTTCCGGCCTTCCGGCCGTATCTAGAGCGCAGCTTCGCCCTGCAGCGCCGGATCGCCGACGCGCTGGGCTGGTCCGACCATCCCTATGACGCGCTGCTAAAGCAATACGAGCCGGGCATGACCCTGGCCCGGCTGCGGCCGCTCTTCGCCACGCTGCGGGACCGGCTGGTGCCGCTGATGCAGCGGGTGCTGGATCGGCCGCCGCCGCGGCGCGACTTCCTGGACCGCGACTATCCGGCGGACCGGCAGAAGGCCTTCGCCCGGGCGCTGACCGAGCGGGTCGGCTTCGACTACGGCCACGGCCGGCTGGACGAAGCGGTGCACCCGTTCGAGATCTCCTTCACCCGCGACGATGTCCGCATCACCGCGCGCTACCGACCCGGTTATCTGCCGGCCGGGCTGTTCGCGGCGCTGCACGAGGCCGGGCATGGGATGTACGAGCAGGGCATCGATCCGGAGATCGGCCGGTCGGCGCTGGCCACCGACATCGTCAACCTCTACGCGGTCGGCGGCGCCAGCTTCGGCCTGCACGAATCCCAGTCGCGGCTGCTGGAGAACCGGGTCGGCCGGTCGCGCCGCTTCTGGGAGCTGAATTTCGGCCCGCTGCGCGACGCCTTCCCGGAGCAGCTGGCCGATGTCTCGGCCCCGGAGTTCTGGCGCGCGGTCAACCTGATCCGACCCGGGCTGATCCGGGTCGAGGCGGATGAACTGACCTACGATCTGCACATCATGCTGCGGGTCGAGCTGGAAGCGGCGGTGATCGCCGGCGACCTGGCCGTCGCCGACCTGCCGGCCGCCTGGGCCGAGCGGATGCGGGCCGATCTCGGCCTGGAGGTGCCGGACGACGCCCGCGGCGTGCTGCAGGACGTGCATTGGTCGACCGGCTATGTCGGGTCGTTCCCGACCTACACGCTGGGCAACGTTATGGCGTCGCAGCTGTTCGCGGCGGCGGATCGGGACCCGGCGGTGGCGGCCGGGCTGGAGGCCGGCGACTACGCGCCGCTGAAGCTCTGGCTGAACCGCGCGGTGCACCGCCACGGCCGGTCGCGCACGCCGGAGGAGATCCTGCAGGCGGCGACAGGGAGCGGCCTCGATCCCGGCCCGTACCTCGCCTACCTGGAGAGCAAGTACCCGATCGCCGACGCGGCCTGAGGGCCCGGGAGAAGAGAGCCCGGCCCGAAGCGTGGTGGGGGAAGCTCCGGACCGGGCCGGGCGCCGTGATCGACGGGGCACCTGGAGATCAGCTTGAACCGAAGCGAGCCGGCCAGCCAGGGCTGCCGCCCCCCCTATTTTACGGCCGTCGAGCGCGGAACCACGGTGCCGCCGCCGCCGTTCCGTTAAGGCACAGCGTGGAGGCCAGCATGACGACGCCCCGCAAGACTATCGACGAGCAGCCGAAGGACAAGAAGACCGCCAACCGCAAGGTCGACGAAGCCTCGGCCGAGAGCATGGATGCGAGCGACCCGCCATCCTTCAACCCCGGCACCGCCGGTGCGGGCGAGGACCGGCGCTCGGCGGAGAAGGTGAAGGAGCGGCGCTGAGCCGCCTTGCCGATCGGTAAGTGGACGGGCACGGCCAGCCGTGGCCGGATCACGACCGCGCCGCCCGTCAGCAGCCGGCGCGGTGCCCGGCCCGGCCTCCCCCAAGGACATGACCCGGGCCGGGCGCTCTTGCTTCTGCCCGGCGTCTCGTGCCTGAGACCGGCACCATCGTCGCGATCCCGGCCGCCGGCTTGGCCTGGAGATGCCCGCTTTCGCGGGAATGACGGCAAGAGGAGGGGTTGTTCCGTCCTCAGGCCGCCCCAGCCAACGGCACCGGTCCCAACACTCCGGTGGCGATGGCTTTGTCCAGCTCCTCGATGGCGCAGATGATGTGGTAGAAGCTGCTGGCGGGCGCCGGCTCCTCGACGAAGGTCCCATCGGGCTGCAGCTTGTCGCGCCACAGCCCGGCCACCGGCACGTCGAAATAGCCGAACAGCGCGGTCACGCCGGCGGCAATGCGGCCGCGCCACAGCGCCTTCTCAGCCTCGGTCCCCGCAGCACCGGCCAGCGCCACCGCGGCCTTGATCCGCTCGGTCTGCGGCCACAGCCGGGCGCCGGAATCGACCGGCGCGCCGTCGTCGAGGATGGCATTGACGGCGACGTTGCGCACCGGGTCGACGCCGGTCTCCTCGGCCGCCCCGGCCATCCGCCTTGCGGCGGCGACCGCGTCCGGCCGGCCCCGCAGCGTGCCCCAGCGCACCAGCAGCCAAGCCCATTCGAACAGGTGGCCGGGCTCGACGATGCGGCCGTCCCGGCCCGGCGCCGGCCGCCATTCGCCGTCGAAGAACTCGCGAAGATAGCCGGTCTTCGGATCGATGAAATGCGACAGAGCCAGCCCGGCGATCTCGTCGGCCAGCGCGTTCCAGGCCGCCTGGTCGGGGCCCTGGCCAAGTTCGATCCAGGCCAGCGACGCCTCGAACAGATGCATATGCGGGTTGGCCAGCAACGGCAGCCTGCGCGGCGCCGCCTCCTCGAAGCCGCCCAGCGGATGCTTCAGCGTGGCCTCCAACCGCTGCCGCAGCCGCGTCGCCGCCGTGGCCAGCGGCGCCGGGTCGGCCACCACGGTGCTGGCGGTGGCCAGCGCGAACAGGGCGAAGGCCTGGTCGTACAGCACCACGCTGTCGTCCAGCATCGCCCCGTCCGGCCCGACCAGGGTGCGGAAGCTGCCGTCCGGCCGCTCATAGGCACTGCGGAAGAACTCCAGGCCATGCTCGACGGCCTGGCACGACGGGCCGGTCCAGCCCAGCCGGCCGGCGACGGCGAAGGTGAAGACCTGCCGCGCCTGCACCCGGGCGCGGCGCGGCTCGATGCACGGGCTGCCGTCCAGCGCCAGCCGCTCGTGGAAGCCGCCGCGTTCGCGGTCGGCGCCGGTCTCCCACCAGATCGGCAGCGCCTGCATGGTCAGCCAGGTCATCAGCCGGTCGCGCAGGCCCTGCAGGGTGGCCATCTGCTCGGTCGGGGTGGTCATCATGGTCTCCAGCGGCAGGTCTCGGTCTTATATCGTCTGATTGTAGGCGCCGACCTCGGGATTCTCACGCAGCACGCCGTCGACGGCCTTGAACATCTCGTGCAGCCGGTCCTTCGACACCGGGCTCTCGACCACCACCACCAGCTCCGGCTTGTTGGAGGAGGCGCGGACCAGCCCCCAGGTGCCGTCCTCGGTGGTCACCCGGATGCCGTTGACCGTGACCAGGTCGACGATGCTGTGGCCGCCCAACCCACCATTGGCGGCGATCTCGCGGAAGCGCTTCTCCACCCGCTCGACCACCTCATACTTCACTTCGTCGGCGCAATGCGGCGACATGGTCGGCGACCCCCAGGTCTGCGGCAAGGCGCGGTACAGATCGGCCATGCTTCGGCCCGGGTTGCGGTCCATCATCTCGCAGACGGCGATGGCGGTGACCAGGCCATCGTCATAGCCGCGGCCGATCGGCGGGTTGAAGAAGAAGTGGCCGGACTTCTCGAAACCGGCCAGGGCGTTCAGGTCGCGCACCCGGCGCTTGATGTAGGAATGGCCGGTCTTCCAGTAGTCGGTCTTCGCGCCCTGGGCCTGCAGCACCGGGTCGGCGGCGAACAGGCCGGTCGATTTGACGTCGACCACGAACTGGGCGCCGGGGTGCAGCGCCGACAGGTCGCGCGCCAGCATCACGCCGATCTTGTCGGCGAAGATCTCGTTGCCCTCGTTGTCGACCACGCCGCAGCGGTCGCCGTCGCCATCGAAGCCCAGGCCGAAATCGGCGCCGGTCTCGCGCACCTTGGCGGCGATGGCGTGCAGCATCTCCATGTCTTCGGGGTTCGGGTTATAGTTCGGGAACGTGTGGTCCAGCTCGACGTCGAGCGGGATCACCTCGAGGCCGATCGCCTCCAGCACCCGCGGCGCGAAGGCACCGGCGGTGCCGTTGCCGCAGGCGGCGACCACGCGCAGCTTGCGCTCGATCCTGCGGCCCTCGGTCAGCTCGCGGACATATTGCTCGGCGAAGCCCTCGACGAAGCGGTAGCCGCCGCCGGTGCGCGGCTCGAAGGCGCCGGTCAGCACGATGTCGCGCAGCCGGCCCATCTCCTCCGGCCCGAAGGTGACCGGGCGGCTGCAACCCATCTTCACCCCGGTCCAGCCATTGTCGTTGTGCGAGGCGGTGACCATCGCCACGGCCGGCACGTCCAGCGCGAACTGGGCGAAATACGCCATCGGCGAGACCGCCAGGCCGATGTCGTGCACGATGCAGCCGGCGGTCATCAGCCCTTGCGCCAGGGCGATCTTGATGGCCATGGAATAGCTGCGGAAGTCATGGCCGACCACGACCTCGGGCTTGACGCCCGCCTCGTGCAGATAGGTGCCGAGGCCGAGGCCCAGCGCCTGCACGCCCATCAGGTTCAGCTCCGGCGGCTTGTCCGAGCCGGGATGCCCGAACCACCAGCGGGCGTCGTATTCGCGGAAGCCGGTCGGCTTGACTAGCGGCGTGGTCTCGAAGGCGTAGGTGTTCGGAACCAGCGACGCGGAAGGCTTGGGCAGCATCGGGAGATCCTCGGGGCGGCAGGAGGGGGCGGGCATGGAACATCCGATCGCCGACCCGGTGGCCCGGGCCGGCGGCAGCGACGAAGGCGGCTGTGCCCTCGGATCGGATCGATTGTCGGTCTTCAGTCGGGACCCGGCGGCGCGGCCGGATCCCGGCCCAACGCGCTCAGGCGTTGAGCGCTTCACGCACCGGCTTGGACGGGCTGAACACCACCTTCTTCGAGGCGGCGATGGTGATCGGCGCGCCGGTGGTCGGGTTGCGGCCCTCGCGCTCGGGCCGGATCGCGACCTTGAAGCGGCCGAATCCGGAGATCGAGACCTGGTCGCCGCGCGCGGCCGAATCCGTGATCGCCTGGAAGATGCTGTTGAGGATGCGCTTGGCCTTCACGCGCGACAGCTTGTGATCCTGGGCCAGCTGTTCGATCAGCTCCGAGGTGTTCATCGACATTCCTCTAGATGGCAATGGGTGCCGTGCACCCGGTGGAAGGCACAGGGAAGGTCCCATGCCCGTGGCGCATGCTCGGAAGAGCATGTCTGGACAGACGGCGGAGGTCAGGGGAGCGGCACGGGCAGCTCGTCATCCTCATCCTCCTCGTCGAACTCGATCGGCGGCTCGTCATCGGCGGCGAAGTCGTCGGCCTTGAAGGCCAGGATGGTGTCGCGGACCGACTCGTATGTGGTCAGCCGGGCGTCGGACAGGATCGCGCCGGTGTCGGCGAAGCGGCGCAGCATCCGCGGCCGCTTGGTGGTGAAGACCAACGTCGCCTCGCGCCGCCGGGCGTCGACCAGGCGCTCGCACCAGTCGCGGAAGCCCGGCGGCCCGCCGATCACCGATTCGTCGGCGAGATAGATGTCGAAGGGCAAGGCGTAGGCGGTGGTGAACAGCAGGCGGCTGCGCTTGTCGCCGGTATAGGCCGAAAAGGGCTTATCGAAATCGGTGCCGATGCCGCTATGCGCCTCGACGAAGCGGATCACCTCTCGGGCATCGGCGCCGTAGATGCGGGCGGTGAACCAGACATTCTCGCGCCCGGTCATGGTGCTGACGAAGGGGCCGGCGGTGCCGACCAGGAACGACACCCGCCCTTGGCGCAGCACCCGGCCGGAATCCGGCGGGACCGACCCGGCGATCAGGCGGATCAGGGTCGATTTGCCGGCGCCGCGCCGGCCCAGGATGCCGACGGTCTTGCCCGGCTCGAACACCGCGCTCAACTCGTCCAGGACAAGCTTGCTGTGGCCGCTGCCATGCGACCGGTAGCGCTTGCTGACGCGGTCCAGCACGATCATTTCGCGGCCATCCGGCGGCGGCGCGACGCCCGCTCCAGGATCAGGCCGAGGAAGATCGAGCCCAGCGCCCAGGACAGCAGATAGGTCTTGTCCAGGCATTCCGTCGGGTAGGTCAGGTAGAAGCCGGTGCGGAACCATTCCACGCCGTGCAGCACCGGGTTCCAGACCAGCCAGTCGCGGATCTGCGTCGGCATGTAGTCGGGCACGTAGAACACGGCGCTGAGGAACAGCAGCGATCGGCCGAACACGCCATAGACCACCGCCCACAGCCGGAAGAAAGCGCCGATCACGCCGTTGACGATGCCGACGCCGATCGCCGTGGCCGTGATCACCAGGAAGGCGGAGACCACCTTCAGCGGCTGGATCGGCGCCGCCTCCGGCACCCCCATGACGATGTGGATGAAGCTGAACAGCAGGATCGCCACCACCGCGAGCTGCAGCGTCTCCAGAAGGGCGCGGGCCACCAGCAGGTCCAGCGGCTTCACCAGCGGCACGCCCTTGCTCAGCCCGCCGCCGCGCAGCGCCGTCATCGCCTTGGACGAGATGTGCATGAAGACGAAGTACGGGATCATGCCGGTGCCGAGGAACAGCAGCATGCTGGTGCCGAAATCCGCCTGCCGGCCGATGGCGGAGAACACCGCCATCATCATCGACAGCTGCAGCATCGGCTCGAGCATCTCGAGCAGGTAGCTGAGGCGCGAATGCTTGGCATGCATCCGCATCTCGCGCAGCATCAGCGACACCACGACCCGGACCTGGACCGCCAGGGCCGTGCCGAAGCGGGGCCGCGCCAGCGCGGTCATGACGCGGCTCCGGGCTGGCGGGTGATCATCGGCGTCATGCTGTCCGCCTCAGATCATGTGGTCGCGCACGGAGTGCACCGTGAGCATGGTGATGGCCCAGGCCACGAAGGCGATCAGGAACACGATCAGCACGTCCTCGACGCGTTCCGGATACAGCGCGTACTCGGCCAGCTGCGGCTCGACATAGGGCATCAGGTAGGTGCGGTCGGACATCGCGCTGCTGCGCACCTGGTCCAGCGCGGTCAGCATGTTCTGGTAGCTCTGCTGCGCGAATTGCAGCTCCAGTCGGATGTCCTCGTAATCCGACAGGGTCGCGGCGTAGCCCTCCTTGGAGGGGCTGGCACCGCCCGGGGCGTTGCCGGCGCCGAGCTCGCCCTCGATCTTGTTCAGCTGGTCCCGGGTCGCGGCGATGTTGTTCTTCAGCACCTTGATGGTCGGTGCGTCCGGCGACATGTGTGTCGACAGCGAGGTGAGCTGCGCCTCCATCTGCGCCAGGTTGGTGCGCAGCTGCAGCGACAGGCCCAGGGTCGACGACGCGCTGGTCGACAGGTCCGGGGTCTGCTGCACGTTGCGGAACTGGCGCAGCTTGGCGGTGACCTCGCGCAGACGGTCCTCGGCATTCTTGACGTCGCGCTCGGCGAAACGGACCGAATCTTCGCGCGAGCGTTCGGCGATGCGGTTGACCAGGTCCTCGCTGGAGGCGATCAGGGCTTTGGCGACGCGCAGCGACTCCTCGGCCGTGAAGGCCCGGACCTGGACGATCGAGATGCCGGTCGACACGTCGAAGCTGGCATCGACCCGGTTCTGCCAGTACTCCACCAGCTTCTCGACCGGCACGGTGGGGTCGAGCCGGGACAGATAGTCGGCGCTCTTGTTGCTGTAGATCGCCCGCAGGTCGACGGTCTTCATCAGGTCCGCCACCGCCTCGCGGCTGGTGATGTAGTCGGCGACGATGAAGTTGTCGCTGAACGCCGATAGCCGGGCCGACTGGCCCAGCGCGGCACCGACCAGGTCGGTGGTCGCCGACGAGGCCGAGGCGTTCGACGACTTCACCGCGAAGCGGAACTCGGAAACGTACTGATCGGCGGCGACATAGAGATAGTAGGCCGCGCCGAGCCCGGTCGGCAGCACCACCATCAGCAGCAGCGACAGCCAGAACCCGGCCGACAGCCTGGCCTTGCGGTTGGGCAGCCGCAGCGTCTCGGGCTGGCTGTCGAAGCGGCGCTCGAGCGGCGTGCGCCGGGCCGCCGGTGGCGGCGCGGACCGCACCGTCGGCACATCACGGAAGCCGGTCACCAGCTCGTCGACCTGCCGCCGCCGGCTGGGCAGCGAGGCGATCTTGGCTTCGGCCGGGGCGGCAGCCTCAGCCGGCGCGGCCTCGGCCGCAGGCTCCGCCTCTTCCTGGACGGTGTCGCCGCCGCGACGGGCTGCCATCTTGGCCCGTGCGGCGCGCAGTTCGGCAATGCTCCGCCGCGACCTCCGTTCGTCCTGGGAGTCCGGGACGGATGCCTGCTGGTCCAGCTTTTCGGAGAGATCTTCCGAGGGATTGTCCGGTGTCTTGCCCAAGCCTTACCTCTCACGAGAGTCGGGGCGGCTGCGCTTCCGTTCGCTGCACCGCAGCATAGCAGATGGAAGGCGTCGAGGAAACCTGCGAAACCACCAAACCTTTCACAGAGTTCCGGATTCTTCAGCGAAACCTTTGATCGGCATCGGCCAGAACCGGCGTCGCGGTTGCGGCGGCCGCTTCCGCCGCGGCCTGCGCCCGCGACCCGGCCGGCAGCAGCCGCCGGTACATTTCGCCCAGCCGGGCACGGTAGCGCTCCGGCGAGTACAGGGCCGCCTGCCGGGTGCCGCGCTGCGCCAGATCGCCGCGCAGCTCGGCATTGCCGTCGAGGCCGCGGATGGCGTCGGCCAGCGCGTAGGTGTCGTAGGGGTCGACCAGCAGCGCCGCGTCGCCCGCGACCTCCGGCAGCGCGCCTTCGGTCGAGGCCAGCACCGGCGTGCCCAGGCGCATCGCCTCCAGGACCGGAAGGCCGAAGCCTTCGTACAGCGACGGGAAGGTCACCGCCTTGGCGCCGCGGATCAGGCTGACCAGCAGCGGGAAGGGGGCGTAGTCAATGCGCAGCACCCGGTTGCGGGTGAAGGTCAGGGTGTCGACCTGCTCCAGGTAGCGGATGGTCGAATCGTTCAGCAGCTTCAGTTCCTGGTCGGTCTTCCAGGCCAGCTTGCCGATGATCACCAGCGGCGTCTTGATCTGGCTGGCGAGGTAGCTCTCGATCAGCCGGCCGATGTTCTTCTTCGGCTCGATCGCGCCGAAATACAGCAGGTAGCCCTTGTAGGTCAGGTTGAAGGTGCCCTCGACCTCGCGCTTCACCGCCTCCTCCGGCTTCTCGGCGTATTTCGCCGGGATGTCGACCGCCTGGTAGGTGTTGGTGATGCGCTCCTCCGGGAACCCGAACAGCTCGACGATGTCGCGCTTCGAGGTTTCCGATACCGTGACGATGTGGTCGGCCTTGCGCAGCAGCATCCGGGTCAGCCGGTGGTAGCGGCGTTTGTTGTCGAGCGTGGTGTAGGGCAGCCGCAGCGGCACCAGGTCGTGGATGGTGTAGATGTTGCGGGCGCCGGCCATGCGCAGCGGCAGCGGATAGGTCCAGTGCATCAGCTGCGGCGTGTCGCGCAGCGTCACCGTCATCCGGTTGCGATAGATGGCGAAGTGCCGGTAGGAGCGGCTCCACAGGTCCGGCACCGAGCTGATCTGGTCATAGTACGGCATCCGCGACCGGTAGGTCCGGGCGATCACCTTGCCGGTGATCGGCACCGGCTTGGCCCGCACCCCCGCCGGAGAATGGATCAGCTCGTTGACGTAGCGCAGGAACTCCAGCCAGCGCGGCGCCTCGCCGACATTGGTGGGGTCGAAGAAGGCGATCTCGCGCAGCAGCTGCTGGGTGCTCGGCGCCGCCCTGCCGCCATACAGCACCTCGGTGCGGTAGCCGAGATTGTGCAGCTCGTAGCTCAGGTTGCGGGCGTAGGTGGCCACCCCGGTGCCGGTTTCGAGGCCGAGATTGTAGCCGTCGATCATGATCGTCTGGGTCACGGCGTGGTCCTGCTGTCCTGCGACTCGAAGCGAAGGCTCCGGCACACCCCCATGGCGGTGCGCTGCATCGGAACACAGCTGCGACCGCACCGCCATCAGAGATTAGGCATGCCCCTATAGATATAAAACCTAAAGCCGTCCACGAAAACTGAAATTTGAGGTTCGAAGTCCTGGATGCCGCGCACCGCCTTGGTTGCCGGGCTCGAACCTGCAAATGTGGGTGCATGTAGCGTTGGCTATCGCGTTCGAAATCTGGTATGCACCCAAGCATTCGCGCCGTGGCGCACAGCTGAGAGACGACGGATCCATGACCTGGCGACTGGCTTGGCTCATTCCCGCCGTTCTCGCGCTCCCCGCCTGTGGCGAGCTGCCGAGCAACGGTCCCCTGGCCGGCCAGATTCTGGCGTCGGGCGAGAAAGCGCCGGCTGCCGAAGTGGCCAAGGAGGTCGATACCCGCTACGCCATCGTCGATCTCAACGAGACCACGATCGCGGCGTTCAGTCGGGCCCCGCGGCCCAGCCTGATGCAACGCTTCGGCGACGACGCGCCGGCGCCGTCGCAGCAGATCGGCGTCGGCGATACCGTCTCGGTGTCGATCTGGGAGGCGGGCACCGGCCTGTTCGCAGCCGGCGGCGGCGGCGCCGTGACCCCGACCGGCGCCGATGGGGCGCACAGCGTCACCTTGCCGCCCCAGGTCGTCGACCAGCGCGGCAACATCTCCGTTCCCTATGCGGCGACGCCGATCCGCGCTGTCGGCCGCACCCCGACCCAGGTCGCCGCCTCGATCGAGAAGGCGCTGACCAGCCAGGCCAGCCAGCCGCAGGTGATCGTCACGGTCCCGGAATCGAGCTCCTCATCGGCCTCGGTGCTGGGCGACCAGACCGGCGCGGCGCGGGTGCCGCTCAACATCCGGGGCGAAAGGCTGCTCGACGTCGTCGCCCAGGGTGGCGGCATCCGGTCGCAGCCGGCTGAGACCTTCATCACCCTGACCCGGGCGGGGGTCTCGGAGACGGTCGGCCTTCCCACCATCCTGCAGAATCCGACCGAGAACATCTACATCCAGCCCGACGACACCATCTACGTCACCCGCCGGCCGCAGACCTACACGGCGCTGGGTGCGGTCAGCAGCTCCGGCGAGCTGCCGATCGACCAGGATCCGTTCACCCTGGCCCAGGCGGTGGGCCGGTCCGGCGGGCTGGCCCCGAACGCCGCCGATGCCAGCGCCGTCTTCGTCTTCCGCTTCGAATCGCGGCCCGTGTTCCAGTCGATGCGGCCGACTTCGCCGCTGCTCGCCTCGCGGCAGCCGGTGCCGGTGGTCTACCGCCTCAGCTTCGAGGATCCGCGGGGCTTCTTCTACGCCCAGCAGTTCCCGGTGCGCCCGCGCGACCTGGTCTATGTCGGCACCGCGTCGTCGGTCGAGTTCCTGAAGTTCCTCTCGGTGGTGCGTGGCGCGATCTCGGTCGGCACCCCGGCGACCACGGTGGTATCGGGCGGCTGACGCCGGCTGCTGGGGAAGCGGCGCCATGCCGGTCGTGCCCGAGCTGATCGGCCTGGCCGGCGGCGCCATCGCCTGGGAGGCGGTGGACGCCCTGGCCCGGCCGCGGCGGGGGATGTTCGGCGGCAGCCGCGCAGCGATTCCCGGCCGGGCGGTCGTCTTCCTGCTGCTGCTCGGCGCCTGGCTCGGCCTGTTCGGCCGCTTCTGGTTCGCGCTGGTGGCCAGCCTGGTCACACTTGCCATCCTGGTCGCGATCTCGAACGCCAAGCGGCGCAGCCTGTACGAGCCGCTGGTGTTCTCGGACTTCGCCTTCATCCTGCCGATGCTGCGGCACCCGAGCCTGTTCTACATCGAGCGGCGCGAGGGCCTGGCCCTGATCGGCATCGCAGCACTGCTGGTCGCGGTGATCGCGGCCTGGGTCGGGATTGAGCCGCGCAGCATCCCTGTCCCGGTACAGCTGGCGCTGCTGGCGGCCGAGGCGGTGCTGCTCGGCCTCGCGGCGGTCGCTATTCCCTGGCCGCGAGCGCTGACCTTCGCCGATCCCTGCGACCCGCGCGACACGATCCGCCGCTTCGGCCTGGCCTTGTCGCTGCCGACCGCCTGGCTGCGCTGGCGGGGCGAAGGGCGCCGGCCCTTGGCCGCGTTTGCGACGGCAGGTCTGCGCCAGGATGTCGACGCCGTGGTCGTCGTGCAGTCCGAATCCTTCATGGACCTCCGCCGCATCGGCATCGCGACGGAGCTGCCGGAGTTCGACCGGCTCAAGTCCCGCGCCGTGGCCCACGGCCTGCTCGAGGTGCCGTGCTTCGGCGCCTACACGCTGCGGCCGGAGATCGCGGCGATCACCGGCCTCGGCGCGGCGGAGCAGTCCTTCGACGGCCTCCACCCCTATCTGCGGCCGCAGCGCTTCGCCCCGGCTTCGCTGGCGGCGGCGCTGCGCGGCCAGGGCTGGCGCACCGTGTTCCTGCACCCCTATGACGAGCGCTTCTTCCGCCGCAGCGAGGCCATTCCGGCGCTGGGCTTCGAGCGCTTCATCGGCCAGCGCGACCTGCCGGATGCGGAGCGCTGCGGCTACTACATCTCCGACGCCGCGGTGGCCGGGGTGATCGAGCAGGAACTGCGGCGAGCGCGGGACGACGGAGTCAGGCTGTTCCTGGTCTGCGTCACCATGGAGGCGCATGACCCCTTCCGCCCGGGCCGGGTGCCGGGCCGGGACGAACCGCTGCAGCAATACCTGCACCATATCGGCCATGCCGATGCGATGCTGGCCCGGCTGGCCGCCCATTTCGACGCGGCGGCGGAGCGGGTGCTGCTGGCCTTCTACGGTGACCACGCGCCGGTGTTGAAGGAGGTCGATCCGGAGCATGAGCGGCGCACCGACTTCATGATCCTGGATTGCGGCCGTGCCGCGCCTCAGCCGGCAAGCACCGATGCGGTGCAATGGCGGCCGGAGCAGATCAACCGCTTCATCCGCTCCTGGCTGGCCAACGCCGTCGATGCGGACCCATGGGGAACCGGGAACGGGGCTGATCCGTCATAGGGAAAGCAGCTTCAGGGGATTGCCCATGCTGACCCTCGATCGGCGCTTCACCTTCCGCGGCCAAAGCGTGGCCTGGGGCATGTTCGGCGACGGGCCGCCGCTCGTCCTGGTGCACGGCACACCGTTCTCATCGCAGGTCTGGCGCCGGATCGCGCCGCTGACGGCGACCCGGCGGCGGGTCCATGTCTTCGACCTGCTGGGCTATGGCCAGTCGGAGCAGCGCGACGGCCAGGACGTGTCTCCGGCCGTCCAGACCGTGCTGTTCGCCGCCCTGCTGCGCGAATGGGGGCTCGGGCAGCCGGAGGTGCTGGCCCATGATTTCGGCGGCATGACCGTGCTGCGGGCCCATTATCTCGAAGGCTGCCGCTACCGGCGGCTCACCCTGGTCGATCCGGTGGCGCTGCCGCCGTCCGGCTCGCCCTTCTTCCGCCATGTCGCGGCGCATGAGCAGGCCTTCGCCGGACTGCCGGACTACGCCCATGACGGGCTGCTGCGGGTCTATATCCAGGGCGCGGCGCGCAATCCGCTGACCGAGGAGGCGATGGCGATCCACATGCGGCCGTGGCAGGGGGAGGTCGGGCGCCCCGCCTTCTACCGCCAGATCGCGCAGATGCACGACCGCTATCTCGAGGAGATCGAGCCGTCCTACGGTCCGATGGACTGGCCCGTCGAGATCCTGTGGGGCGAGGAGGATGCCTGGATCCCGATCGCCCAGGGCGAGCGGCTGGCGGCGAAGCTGACCGGCGGCGCGCTGACCCGCGTGCCCGAATCCGGCCATCTCATGCAGGAAGACGCGCCCGAGGCGATCGTCGCGGCCCTGTTCCGGGGGATGTGACCGCCCGTCGGTCTCTCAGCAGATGCTGTATTTGCGGCGGACGTCGGCGACGACGTCGTCGAAAATGTTGAAGTGCTTATCCCAGGTCGGCGCCTTGAAGCGGGCCAGCCGCGCCATCTGCGCCTGCCGGCGCGGCGAGTTCGGCTTGGCGTATTCCATGATCATCTCCATCCAGCCGGGGCCGTCCAGCGGATCGAGATATTCCGGGATGTTGTTGCCCAGCTCGTGGAACACCGGCAGGTCGGAGCAGATCACCGGCACCGAGCAGGACAGGCCTTCGACCAGCGGCAGGCCGTAGCCTTCGGCGAAGGACGGGAACAGCACGCCGCGGGCGCCGATCATCAGGCGGTGCAGCACCGCGTCGGGCACCCGGCCGCATTCGATGACATGGTCCGAGATCTGGTCGCAGCGCTCGATCATGTCGATGACGTTCTCGTTCTCCCAGCCGCGGCGGCCGACGATCACCAGCTTCGGCGCGGCCGCGCCCAGCTTCTGCACCAGCGCGCGCCAGACCTGGAGCATGAACAGGTGGTTCTTGCGCGGCTCGATCGTGCCGATGATCAGGAAATAGGGCTCGCTTTCCAGGTCGTTGACCTTCTGCGGCGCGAAGCGGCGGTCGACCCCGAGCGGCGCGACGAAGACGCCGTCCATGCCGCCGTGGTGGCGCTCGACATGCTTCAGCAGGTCGCGCTTGGTCTGCTGCGAGTTGACGATGGTGGCGGCGGCGGTGGTCGAGATCGCCTCGATCCGGGCCACGTGCCGCGCGGCATAGCCGGGGCGGACATATTCCGGATGGTCGATCGGGATCAGGTCGTGCACCAGGTAGATCGGCGCCAGCTTGCGGCGCGACACCAGGCGCTGCAGGGTCGCCGGCTGGTGCAGCCCCTCATGCGAGACGTTGACGTAGATCGCCTGCTGCCGGCGGGCGCTGATGCTGATCATGCGCGACAGCAGCCCGCGGGCGCCGAGCAGAGCGTCCATGCCGAACTGCAGCAGGGGCGCCGACGGCCGCGGCGCAGGGGCCGTCGTGACCGCCATGTGGCCGTTGCTGAACTGCTCCGCCGGCACGCCGATGAAGCGCGCGATCCGGTCCGCCTCGCTGCCGCGGATGCGGTGGGCGCCGAAGCTCCAGCGCTCGAGCCGGCTGGCGATGAACTGGGCGAAGGCCGGAGTCGAGAGCTGCCAGTAGCGCGAGCGCCACCGGGCGATGAACTGGACATCGCCCGGATAGCGCTCCAGCATATGCCGGCCATAGGTCAACTCGACCCGGTCGACGCCCGTCGGCGTGGCGCTGCCGGATCGGCGCACCAGCCGGGTCGCGTCGAACAGGATCTGGTCCTGGGCCATAACGCCTGCTCCTCATCCAAGCTGTCGTCCGGCCGCCGGAGCCCGGCGGCACGGTCATCAGGGGTCACATCGTCCGAACCGAAACCTTCCGGGACGTTGCGTTCCCCCTGGCCCGCCGGTATCCGGATCGTGGGATCCTCTCCGGCGGCGCGACGGTGTTACGACGACCGCCTGTGCATGAACCCGAAACCAACTCCGGGTAAGCTATCATCAGTTCCAGGGAAACAGGAAATCTTTTTTGCATTGCAAAACAATTGCTAAGATGAGGGTTAAAATCTGTAAAATCCAAGCGACCCGAACCCCTCCGGCTAGGCTTCGCACGCGGCCGATTTAATTACGGCGGCGTGCCTGCGGCGGCGGAATGCGCTAACTAGGAGGCGAATCGCGTCTCCCCAGATCCCCGCAGGCGGCATCGCCGTCCCGTCCTTGCCCATCGGAGAGATCGGAATGAGCCTGTCCATCGCCCAGCGCCTGCACCGCCTGGATGCCCGCATCGCCGAGATCCTGTGCTGGCGCGGGAGGGCGAGCGAACCGATCGGGGGATGGCGCTGCGACGGCCGTCCATTGTCGCTCGGCGATCCCTGGCCGCACCGGGAAGGCGTGCTGGCCTTTTCCGCCGAGGCCGAGGTTCCGGCCGCCTGGCCGCTGGCCGAGACCAGGCTTCATCTCGATGTCGGTGGCGAAAGCCTGCTGACGCTGCATGAGGACGGCGCCGGATCGACCCGCTTCGGCCTCGACGTCAATCACCGCGAATTCCCGCTGCGCACCCGCCGGATCCGGATCGAGACCGAAAGCGTACCGCGCCTGCCCTTCGGCCAACCGGTGCTTCACCCACGCCTGGCCGAGGCCCGGCTGGTCTGGATCGACCCGGCGGTCCATCGCCTGGCGCTGCTGCTGCGCCAGGTGTGGGAGACGGCGCTGGCGCTGGAGGAGCACGAGGCGGTGCCGCATCTGCTGGCGGTGGCCGAGGCGGCCTTGCGGTCGCTCGACTGGCCGTCGGCCACCGGCGCCTATCTCGCCCGCACCGCGCCCTTGCCGCAACAGCAGGCGATCTGGCGCCTGCCGCCGCTGGATCCGCAGCCGCCGGCGCTGGGCGAGGCGGAGCGGGCCTCGGCCGTCGCAGCGCATGACGGGCTGGTGGTGGCGCTGCGCGGGCTGAAGGAGCGGTATCCGCCGCAGGGCAGGCTCGCCATCACCGGCCACGCCCATATCGACCTGGCTTGGCTGTGGCCCTATGCCGAGACCCGACGCAAGGCCCGCCGCACCTTTCACACCGCGCTGCGGCTGATGGAGCAATTCCCGGACTTCGTCTTCAACCAGTCGACCGCGGCCTATTACGCCCAGGTCGAGGCCGACGATCCGGACCTCTTCGCCCAGGTCCGCGAGCGGGCGGCGGAGGGCCGCTGGGAGACGATCGGCGGGCTGTGGGTCGAACCCGACACCAACATGCCGACCGGCGAGAGCCTGGTGCGCCAGGCGCTGTATGGCCAGCGCTACTTCGAGCGCGTCTTCGGCCGCCGCCACACCGTCTGCTGGCTGCCGGACTGCTTCGGCTTCTCGCCTGCGCTGCCGCAGATCCTGCGCCAGGGCGGCATGGACAGCTTCTTCACCATCAAGGTGAACTGGTCGGAGACCAACCGCTTCCCCCACGACCTGTTCCACTGGGAAGGCCTCGACGGCAGCCGCGTCCTGGCCCACACCTTCGACAACCCGATCCAGGGCTACAACGGCACCATCCGGGCCGATTGCGTGCTGCCGACCTGGCGCAACTTCCGGGGCAAGACGGCGCATGACGAAAGCCTGCTCGCGGTCGGCTTCGGTGACGGCGGTGGCGGGGTGACGCCAGAGATGCTGGAGCGCCAGGCCCAGCTGGCGGATTTCCCGGCCCTGCCGGAGCTGCGTCCGGCCCGGGTGGAGGAGTTCTTCGGCCGGATTCGCGAGCGGGCGGCGGAGCTGCCGGTCTGGCTCGGCGAGATCTATCTCGAGCTGCACCGCGGCACCCTGACCAGCCAGGGCCGCACCAAGCGCCTGAACCGGCAGGCCGAGCGGGCGCTGATCACGGCCGAGGTCGCCGGCAGCCTGGCCACGCTGCTTGGCGGCCCGTCCTTCGGCAGCCTGGAGCCGGCCTGGCGCGGCCTGCTGAAGAACCAGTTCCACGACATCCTGCCTGGCTCCAGCATCCGAGAGGTCTACGAGGATGCTGAGCGGGAGCTGGTCGCCGCGCGCGACGCCGGCCTCGACCGCCAGGCCGAGGCGATGGCGGCGATCGCCGCGGCGCTGCCGGCGGGCGGCACTGCCGATGCGCTGGTGGTGGTGAACCCCGACCTGTCGCCACGTCCGCTGCGGCTGGAGCTCGAAGGACAGGCCGTCGCGCCGGACCTGACAGTGCCGCCGCTCGGCATCGTCGTGCTCGACCGATCGGCGCTGGCCCCAGCGCCGGGGCTGTCGGCGGGATGGTCGACCACGGGCAGCCATCTCGAGAACCGTTTCCTGCGGGCGGAGATCGGCGCCGATGGCACCATCACCCGGCTGCTGCACAAGCCGACCGGCCGCGACGCGCTGGCCGGGCGCGGCAACCAGCTATGGCTCTACCCCGCTGACAAGCCGCGCAGCTGGGACGCCTGGGACATCGAGGCCGACTACGATCGCCAGGGCTTCGAGCTGACCGGGCTGGACTCGTCGGAGCTGGTCGAGGACGGGCCGGACCGGGCGGCGCTGCGGCTGGTCCGCCGTTACCGCGACTCGACCATCACCCAGACCCTGACGCTGTGGGCGAACTCGCCTCGACTCGACATCCACACCCGGCTCGACTGGCACGACCGGCGGGTGTTGCTGCGCGCTTTGGTGCCGGCGGCGGTGCGGGCGGAGACGGCGAGCTTCGAATGCGCCTTCGGCGTGGTGCGCCGGCCGACCCACCGCAACACCTCCTGGGACCAGGCCAGGTTCGAGGCACCGGGCCACCGCTTCGCCGACCTGTCGGAGCCGGGCTTCGGCGTCGCGCTGCTGAACGACGGCAAATACGGCCACAGCACGCTCGGCAATGTGCTCGGCCTCAGCCTGCTGCGGGCACCGATCTATCCCGACCCGCTGGCCGATGAGGGCGTGCAGGAATTCACCTATGCGATCCTGCCGCATGCGGGCGACTGGCATGAGGGCGGGGTGCGCGAGGCGGCGGAGGACCTGAATCAGCCGCTGCTGGCGCTGCCGGCGCGGAACCTGGCGGCCGGGCTGCACACGCCGCTGATGGTCTCCGGCGTCAAGGCCGGCCTCGCCACGCTGAAGCCGGCGGAGGAGGGCGGCGGGCTGGTGCTGCGCCTCTACGAGCCGGCCGGCGCCCGCGGGCCGCTCTCGGTCACCGTGCCGGAGGGCTGGCGCCTGGGCGAGGCGGTGTCGTTGCTGGAGGAGCCCGCGGAACGAGACCGGGGGCACGACCTGGAGCCGTTCGAGCTGCGGAGTTGGCGGCTGCAGCCGGATCGTTAGAGCGGGATGAATTGAGGCCGGGTGATGCCACGGGAGAGGTCGGGCTCGCGCGGTGAGGGCGGCTCGGCTTCGATGCCAGGATCAGCGTTTCAGAGCAGGGCGGATCATTCGCTCGCTCGCGGCGAAGCGGTGCTTTCGGCGAGGCCGCGATCCCCTCACCCGGGCCGCTTCGTGTCTCCGGCCTCTCCCGCAAGCCATGCGGGAGAGGCTACGCAAACGATGCTCAAGAGATGCGCGAACCGGGGCGCCCGTGTTGTCAGCGCTGCCGCGCCAGCTGGTCGCGGATCCGGGTCGACAGGCCGCTCTGCCAGTCCTCGAAGCTGTAGTCGGCAAAGATCCGCGCCTGACCCTTGAGCGCCCGGGCCTTTGCCGTCTCGCGGTCGGTCAGGACGGCGCGCATCGCCGCCGCAGCCTGGTCGACCCGCGGGCTGCACCAATGGCCGACATAGGATTTGCTGCGCATCTGCTCCGGCGGCGTCGGCACCACGTCGACATCGATCAGGAACGCGTTGTCGGCCTCGCAGAAATCGGTGGTGCCGGAGTAGTCGGAGACGATCACCGGCTTGCCCAGCATCATCGCGTCGGCGATGCCGTAGCCGAAGCCTTCGGCCCTATGCAAGGCGACAAAGACGTCCGAGGAGTCGATCAGCGACCAGTATTCCGCATCGGTCAGGTTGCCCTCGACGATCTCGATCCGGCTGTCGCCGGTGATGCGCTCCTCCACCTCTTCCCAGTAGCCGTCGAAGTTGCTCCAGTGGCCAGGGTCGATCTCGCGCATCTTGAGCAGCAGCCGAACCTCCTCGTCGCCCTCGGCGAAGGCCTGCTGGAAGGCCTTGACCACCGACAGCGGGTTCTTGCGCACGATCGAGGAGCCGAATTCCGCCAGCGACAGGAAGATCAGCTCGCTGGGGCTGCGCCGGAAGCGGTCGAGGAACGGGCTGAACACCCGGGCCGGCGGATGGGCCAGGCCCTTGCGGATGTTGCTGATCGGGGTCGAGGTGATCTTGCGGTAGCCGTCGGCGACGAAGTCCGACGGAGCCCAGATCTCGTCCACCGCATTGGCGCCGAGCAGATGCGTCTCCGGCGGGGTGTCGGTCTCCCACAGGTAGAAGCCGATGATGTGCGCGTCCTCGCAGATCGAGGCGAAGCGGGCGATCATCTCCGGCGCCCGGTCGGCGTTGACGCAGAGCACCACCACCCGGGCACGCAGGTTCATGTCCTCGCGGTACCGCCCCTCGGGATTGACGCACTGGCCGTCATCGGCGTTGAACACCAGCGGGTCGAAGCCCGACAGCGCCTCGACGAACATGTTGAGGTTGCGGCCGAGGCCGGTGGCGTTGGCGTGGCCGATCACCACCAGGTCGATGCGCTCGATCGCCGGCTCGGCCTCGGGAGCCGAGGCCAGATCCTGCGCCACCGCCGAGATCGCGGCGAGCCGCGGCGAACGGCTGTAGACTTGGTCGATCAGCTGCCGGCGCAGCACCTCCGGCCCGCGCTCGGCGATCAGCTCCTCCGGCACCGCGCGGCCGTTCAGCAGCGAGATCAGCGCCAGGTCGAAGCGGGTGAAGTGGCCCGCCACCTCCTGCGGCGTCGAGCCCCAGTAGGACATCCAGTTGCGCGGGTTGAAGGAGCAGCGGTTCTGCTCGATCAGATCGGCCAGCACCTCCTTGAACGACAAGGTCACGGCATAGCCGGCCTCCATCATCTTGTGGGTGGTGCCTTCGTCCTCGTGCCGGAACAGCCAGTACCAGCTCCACGGCAGGGCCCGGCTGCGATAGGCGTCGACCACCGCGCTCAGCCGCTCCTTCAGCGCCTTGGAGATCAGCAGCTGGTTGTTCTTGTCGCTGATGAAGGGCGCCGTGGCGAACTTGTACTGGACCTTGCGCAGCCCCTCGTCGCTGAAGATGTCGATGTGCTGGTAGTGCCGGCGCCAGAACGAGAACAGCGCCAGCGAGACGTCGTTCTTCAGGGCGCGCTTGTTGAACACCCCTTCGGACAGCGCCTCATGGATCTCGTTGGTCATGCAGAAGATGCTGCGCCGGTCGGCATATTCCATGACGTCGGAGATGATCCACTGCGCCGTGCCCTGGTAGCCGACCAGGTTCTTGGTGTCGCAATCGTACCGGTTCGCCATGTAGCGGACGAATTCCGGGATGCGGCCCTTGACCTTGTCGTCGCCCGCGGCGTCGAGCCGGGCCATGGTCTTCGGCAGGTGGCATTTGGCGGTGTAGCGCGCGCCGAGATAACCGGTGCGGTTGACCATGTCGGCCAAATGGTCGGCCAGCTCGTTCAGCGCGTCCGGGTCCTTCCAGAAGGACAGGGCGGTGAAGGCCGGGCCCGGCACCACCGTGCCGTCGAGCTCGAAGCCGAGCGACCGGTGCCGGCCGTGCAGCCGGGTGGCGGCGAAGGCGATGCGGCCGGTGGCCGGGTCGGTCTTCGCGTCGAAGATCCGGCGGCCGTCGACCACCAGGCCGAGATCGACCGGCTGAGACGGGTCGAGCTGGTTGATGCCCCAGAGATGGAGCATGCCGTCCTCGACGAAGACGCCGCCGATTGCCGCCTGGTCCAGCGGCGACAGCACGTGGTTGTGCTGGGAGAGGCAAAGCGCCGCAGCCGCCTTGGTCGCGGCCACGGGGTCGAAATCCTCCTCCGAATCCCGAGCCACGCTGTACAGCCGGTCGAGCAGGGTGGTGCGCCGGGCCTGCGGCGCCCCGGCCGCGCCATCGCGCGACTCCGCCGACCGGGCATTGACCCCGTCCCAGTCGGCGGCGTCGATCAGATCCTGTAGCTCATGGGGATCGATCGCCGAGCCGGAGGCATCAGGAATCACAGCTGCGACCAGGGCTTGAATCTTCATTGCCGACGATCCTTCGACCGGGGAAACCTGGGATTCGAACGGGCGACTGGACGTGCCGTTCGAAATCGAAGACTATGCTGCAGCGCACCTAAATTCAAATCATAATGACACGAAATCTGGTTTCGTGTCCTTCCAGTGGCGGAAACCCCATCCCATCCAACGCCGGAGAATGGTTCCGCAGGGTCTTCCCACCATAATATCCTATGACGCCGCCTCGGGGCGACATCGGGCAATCCGGAACCGCGGAAGTTTTCGAGGGTTTTGATGGGTTTGTGAGTGTTGAATTCACAAGCCCGATGGCTGATAGAACCTCAGCCCCTGGAATCTGGAGCAGACCATGAGTCGGATCGATCAAGCGGTGGTGCCGGTGGTGTTGTCCGGCGGTTCGGGGACGCGGTTATGGCCGCTGTCGCGGGCCGGCTATCCCAAGCAGTTCCTGCCGCTGGTGTCGGACAGCACCATGATCCAGGAGACGGTGAGCCGGGTCGGCGAGGCCGACGGCTTCGCGCCGCCGGTGTTCATCTGCGCCGACGACCACCGCTTCATCGTCGCCGAGCAGATGCGCCAGATCGGCGTGGCGCCCGACGCCATCATCCTCGAGCC